>JBBQMQ010000248.1:0-6519 GCA_038329115.1 Bacteroidales bacterium | reverse complement strand
AGTGCCTGTAATATAGCTTTAGTGTTGAAATTGTCGGGAGAGGATGTGCCTTTACGTTTCGATTTGCTTATTCCACAACGACGTGTCTGGATTGATTTTCAACTAGATTTAACAGCATATAGTGGGAAAATTATTGAAAATATTCAGCTGTTGCCAAATACTTCTTTTTCAACTAGCAATGCTGGATATTCTGAAGACACTTATTTTGATAATATAGTGATGAATAATCAGATAACTACTGAATTACAAAATTTAGAAGTTGAGAAATTTCCATTCAAAGTATTCATATCTGAGAATAAACTACACATAAATGAGGCAACAGGAATGTCATTAGCAGTCTACAGTATTGATGGAAAAGTAATGCTTTCAAAAGAAAAGTTGCAATCGAATGAGGCTTTCACCATCAATAAAGGGTGTTATCTTGTGAAAATCGGAGGAAAAGTTTGTAAAGTAATAATTTAGTTTTACGCTTTTTTCTAATACTTCATGATCTGCTGTTGATTGAGTTTTCGAAATTCAGTTGGTGTGAACCCTTTTTTGTCTTTGAAGATGCGGTTAAAATTAGAAATATTATTAAATCCGCAATTGTAACAAACTTCGGCGATGGTTTTCGTCGAATCTATTAACTGAAGGGATGCGTGTCCAATTCTTACATCATTCATATAATCAATAAAAGACTTTCCGGTTCGTTTTTTAAAAAAATGACAAAACGATGTATCAGTCATGCCAATTTGTTTGGACACGTCATTAATCATAATTTTTTCCTGATAATGTTTCCCGATATAATCACAGGCAAGTTTTATTCTTCGACTTTTAAACATGTCGACATCGGGGCTAAAGGTCTGGCTGCAAAGCACCTTTTGATTGGATGAAATTGACATTTCGTATAAAATGGATAGAAAATCAAGGAATGACTCAAAACCATTCTCGTTAATAAGTGCTTTAATGCGAGGGGCAATACGTTCAATCGTTTCTTTGCTGAATAAAACGCCCCGCTCCGACTTATTAAGCATTTCTTTGATGGATGTAAAGAGTTTTTTGTCTTGAAAATTTGCCGGTATAAGATCTTTCTGAAATTGAATAGTGACAACCAATTCGGCACCACCTGTTTCACTTTGCCACGAATGATACACATTTGGGCCAGTTATAACTAAATCCACACCTTCATAATCAGTTATAGATTCACCAACAATACGTTTTCCTTTTGCATTCTCTACGTAGTTAATTTCGTATTCGGGATGATAATGTGTAGGGAAATCAAATGAAGCGTAGGGATGATACAAAACAACGAAAAAATCATCTTTCGTTAAAGGGGTAATTTCACGTATGATATTTTTCATGATTTACAAATGAGGTTCAAAATAGTATCAATTATTTTTATTTAAGGTGCTGCAAAAATACTTATTTTTCGTACGAAAACAAATAATTATAGTTAAATATCGCATTTTTAACGGTAATCACAGAATTTAAATCATTTAAATCGAAATAATCAAATATTTAACAAGCAAAATAACATAGGTATTATTTTGCTTTTTCTATTTTAAGCTGAAAATTAAAATTTAAGAATAGATATGACTATTGAACAAATAAAAAGCACAATTTCATTATCATAAAACAAAATAATACTAATTAGGGTGGCTTTTATGCTGTATTTTTGCATAGTTGAAATACTCCAAAAAAATATAATTAAAAAAAGAATAGAATGAAATTAGAAAAATTCACGGGGAATCCGATTCTCTCACCAAACATTAAAAATGCATGGGAAAATTTAGTAACCACAAATCCTGCTGCATGGTATGAAAATGGCAAGTTTTATTTGCTTTACAGAGCAGCAGGAGACGACGAAGATCATATAATTCATATCGGATTAGCGATAAGCGATGATGGCTTTCATTTTACCAGAGTGCAAGATAAACCCGTTTTATCTCCTACGCCAAATGGGTATGATTCAGGAGCAACAGAAGATCCACGCGTTGTAAAATTTGGCGATGAATTTTATTTGACTTATTCTTTTCGTCCTTATGCTCCCGGGCAATACTGGAAATATGAATACGATGAAGTGAAAGCTCCGAAGCATAATGAATTTGCACCTAAATGTTTACGTGAGAACATTGCTAATACAGCGTTGGCTGTTTCTAAGGATTTGATTAACTTTAAGAAAGTTGGTCGTCTTACTGAGCCAAGTTTAGACGATAAAGATGTAATACTCTTTCCGGAAAAGATCAATAATAAATTTTACATGTTGCATCGTCCAAAAAATTATGTAGGTTCAAAATATGGTACTGAATATCCGTCTATTTGGATAAAATCATCTGACGATTTAATGACGTGGAATGTGCCTACTAAATTATTGCTTAAAGGTGAACAATGGTGGGAAGTGAAAGTTGGAGGCAATACACCGCCAATTAGAACCGAAGAAGGTTGGTTGATGCTTTACCATGGTGTAGATGATAAATTTGTATATCGCGTTGGAGCATGTTTGCTCGATTTGGAAGATCCAACTAAGATTTTGTATCGAACCAAAGATTTTATTTTGGAACCAGAAACAGAAACAGAAAAAAATGGGTTATACAAATGGGGCGTTGTTTTTCCAACCGGAAATGTATTGGTAGATGATACACTTTATGTGTACTATGGCGCCTCAGATCAATGGTGTTGTGTTGCTACAGCCAATATTCATGAACTAATCCAGTTTATAAAAGACAATACAGAGGTAGAAAAAGCGAAGAAGCAAACCGAAAAAGTGTATATAGAAGCATTAGTTTCAAATTTCCAAATAAAATAGAAATATGAATAATCTTTCATGGATTGACATAGTCAGTATTCTCGTTTTTTTAATTTTTACCATTGGATATGCTTTAAAGAAAAGCAAAAACAAGGATGCAGCTGGCTATTTTTTGTCAGGAAAAAGTGAAAACTGGTTTGTAGTAGGACTTTCATTGTTCGCTGCAAGTGTTTCAAGCTCAACTTTACTTGGGCACTCTGGCGAAGCATTTATAAGTGGAATAGCTGTTTTTAATTATAACGTTGGTGCTATTTTTATTATTGTATTTGTGGCACTTTTCTTTATCCCCTTTTATATTAAAACAGGCATTTATACTATTCCTGGTTATCTCGAACGTCGATTTGACAGACGTTCAAGTGTCTATTTTTCATTTATCACCATCATTGGAAACGTGTTTTTAGATGCAGCCGCAGCATTATATACTGGTGCATTAATTTTAAAAATAATTTTCCCCGAAGTGGATACAATGTATGTAATATGGATAATGGCTGCCATTGCCGGATTTTATACTATTATTGGTGGACTATCTTCAGCTATTTATGCTGATATTATTCACACCATTGTGTTGATTGTTGGCTCTGTTTTTCTGGCTTTCTTCTGTCTAAATGAAATTGGTGGCTGGGATGTATTTATGCAACGCTTTGATAATGGGGTGTGGATGAGTTTAATACGTCCATCGGATGATCCTACTGTTCCTTGGTATGCTATATTAATTTCAATACCAATTTTAGGAATTTATTTCTGGGGTAATAATCAGGTAATGGTTCAACGTGTTTTATCGGCAAAGTCGATTGATCAAGGTCGTAAAGGTGTTTTGTTTGTTGGGTTCATTTATTTATTTACATTATTCGTTTTTATTTTACCCGGGGTAATCGCACGTGGAATAAATCTTTTTGGTGTAGAATTACCTTCTGAACTTATTTCCGGGAGTACATTGCGTAGTACTTTTGGAGTAGATTCAAATGAAGTTTATCCACGCCTGATAATGAGGTTAATGCCTGTTGGAATGATGGGACTGATTTTGGCAGCTATGGTTTCAGCGCTAACTTCGGCTTTGAGTGCAACGTTAAATTCTGTTTCTACATTATTTACAATGGATTTTTACAGGAGAATAAATCCAAAAGCTGATAGTCAAAAATTAGTACGAGTTGGACAAATTACATCCTTTGTAGTACTAATAATAGCTGTTCTTTGGGCACCATTAATCGGGAAATTCTCCTCATTGGTATCCTATTATCAGGAGTTTATGTCGTATTTGGCACCTCCAATTGTTGGGTCATTCCTACTTGGTCTTTTTTGGAAACGCTCAAATTCTATCGGAGCTTTCTCAGGATTAATGTTCGGCTTGCTTTGCGCTGTTCTAATAGTGATTTTTAAATTCGGATTTGGAATTTCAGCCCCAATTCACTTCTTAATGTGGGTACCAATTCTATTTGTTTTAAGCGTTTTAGTGAATGTGGTTGTCAGTTTGTCTACTACAAAACCAGATATTTTATCGCTTAAAGACAATACATGGAATAAGCAATTGCTAATAGATGATTTGAACGAACATAAAGGATTAAAATGGTATAAGAACTTTTATGTTTTGTCCATACTTCTGATTATAGCTGCCATTGTAGAATATATAATTTTTTGGTAATATTTTCCAATTAACAAATCATGAAGCAGTATAATCTTTCTGAACTGGAGTGGGAATTGGTAGGCACAAAGCCTCACCATTGGCGTATGTTTGAACAAATGGATGAAATGAAAATTACACATTTCGAGAACACTCCAATAAAAACCAAAATTCCTTCTTCTGTTCAGCAAACATTGCTAGATGCAAATTTGATTAAAGACTGGAATGTCGGTACTAATTATCGTGATTGCGAATGGATTGAAAATCGTCATTGGATTTATTTTGCTGATATACCGGATAATTATTTTGAAGCAGAAAAAAAGATCAATCTCTATTGCAAAGGATTGGATGACAATGGCGAAATATGGCTAAATGGGCAACCAATTGGCAAATTCAACAATACACATCTTGATTATCGTTTCGAATTGACAGCGGCTTTGAAACCCACTGGAAATAGGTTGGCAATTATATTTGAGTGTCCCGAAAGATATCAAGGTCAGATTTATTGGACTTCTCAAACAAAATTAAATAAGCCAAGATTTTATTATAGCTGGGATTGGTCTCCACGCATTGTTCAAATCGGAATTTGGGATGATGTTATACTCGAATTATCCGATGGAACAGAAATTCAAGATCTTTTTGTTTCAAGTTCTTTTTCTATCAGGTATAAAAACGGTAAACTTAATATCAAAGGTATAGTTAAAAACTATACCGATGAAAAAATATTTATTCAACTGAATGATATTCATGGGAAATCCGTTTCAAATTGCTTATTTGATGTTGAATCATTTGTTAGCGGGGTAGAGCTTGATAATTTGGATGTGTCGGCATGGTTTCCCAATGGAAAAGGAGAACAGCCACTCTACGATTTGACTTGCTGTGTTGTTACAAATCAAAAAGATCAAATCAATCCAATAATAAAGAGAATTGGTTTCCGGTCGGTAGAATGGTTGCCTTGTGAAGGTGCAAAACCAGAAGCAGATCCTTGGTTGCTTTGTGTGAATGGAGAAAAGGTGTTTATGCAAGGCGTAAACTGGACGCCAATTCGCACGATGTTTGCTGATGTAACCGACCAACAATATTGTGAATGGCTGCAAAAATACAAAGATCTTGGAGCAAATATGCTGCGTGTCTGGGGTGGTGCAACCATTGAAAAGGAATGTTTTTATGATATCTGCGACGAAAAGGGTTTGCTTGTTTGGCAGGAATTCCCGATTTCTTCTTCAGGTATTTGCAGCACTCCTCCTGACGACAATGAAAGTGTGGATTTAATGGGAGAAATTGTTGAAAGTTATATTCGTCGCCGCCATCATCATGTTTCACTTATTGCCTGGAGTGGCGGAAATGAACTTTATACCAAAGATAATACAAAACCGTTAGACTTCTCGCACCCGATATTGACTCGTGCCAAACAAATTGTTGAAAAGCTTGATCCGCATAGAAGACTGATGCCAACTTCTCCATCAGGTCCAACGATGTTTTATGACCCTCAATTAAACGGTCAGGGCGTGCAATGGGATGTTCACAGTCCTTGGTGGTTGCCGTTTGAACCGAATGATGCTGAAATGTCAAACATACGTGAGTATTGGGAAGCTTCGGATGCACTTTTTCATTCCGAAGCTGGTGTTCCTGGCTGTTCGTCTGTTGAGCTAATTAATAAATATAGAGGAAGTTATTCTGCTTTGCCTGTCGAAGTTGAAAATCCGATATGGGGACAATTTTCTTGGTGGATTGAAACTGATAAGTTTATGTTGGCAAATAAGGGACAAGAACCTGAAACCATAGAGCAATATGTAAATTGGTCGCACGAGCGGCAAACAAAAGGGCTTTCGATAGCCGTAAGAGCTATTAAAAACAACTTTCCACGATGTGGAGGTTTTATTATTTGGATGGGACATGACTGTTTCCCTTGCACTGCCAACACTTCTATTATTGATTTCGATGGTAACCTGAAACCGGTTGCTTATGAAATAGAGAAGATTTGGAAAATCCCTTCTAATTAAATAAGAATTTTTATACGTTAAATTGAAATTATAGAAAACCATGAATAGCAGAGAACGTGTCATTAGAACATTAAAATTTGAAAATCCGGATAGAGTGCCAATTAATATGTGGC
>JBBQMQ010000247.1:0-6565 GCA_038329115.1 Bacteroidales bacterium | reverse complement strand
CAGAATCGACATTTAAATAGATTGGAATGAGTAATGAAGCATTGAAAATATTTTCGTACACATTATAACCGGCAGTTTGATCGTTGGTAATATCGCTGTTGAGAATCACGATATTCCCGTAAGCCGGAATCGAAACCGAAGGGATTGTTGTATTCCCGGCTGAAACGGTGAGCGGATTAAGTGATGCATCGTTCCAGCTTTGCATGATGCGTGCACTTCCAAACGGACAGGTCATTGTGCCAGAATAAGTTATGGCAGAAGCAGTTGTATTATGGATCATTCGTACTTTTCGTCCTGTTTCCTGAAATTCAAAACCTTCGAGTCCGTTTCCAAGCGAAAGTCGGACGGCATTCGACGTGTAGGTTTTAGTATTATAAGTCACTTCAAATAGTGCATAACGCTTGGTTCCGGCAGGATAAGTAACCGCCACATCATTTCCACTTTGAGCATCATTCAATGCAATCATCACCGAACCAAAATCGGTAGAAGTGGCAATGGTGGTACTGTAAATTCCATAATAGGTGGTGTCCACTTTCCCTGTAAAATCTTTGCTTTGTACTTTGATACGCAGGTTGTTGTATTCAAAAGTATTGTTATCAACCATAACTAATTTAGCCGCTTTTCCATCACCCGGCTTACTTGTCCCCCGATAAGATACCAGCGCAATTCGCTGCGCCAGTCCGTAAATGGTGGAAGATGCAGTGTTCGAGATTTCGGTCATGCCAATTACCCGGTCGGGTGTGTAAACCCATTGTTGCGAGCTTTTCCAGCTTGTTGAATTCGTAAAATCGCGTTTGTAAATATCATAACACGAAGCCAATCCATACACTTCAGGGCTTTTGCTTGTAGAACTATGCATACCGGGACCAGTGATAAATGCCCATTTGTTTCCACGGTTCCAATCGTCTTCAAATCCCGCTGTATATTTTACCATTGGTGCTGCGCCGTGAAAAACACCATTGGGTGTTCCGTCTGTTTTAGTAATAGCTGCACCGACCAAGGTACTGACACCACACATGATGGCATTGGGAGTTTCAGTGAGTTCAGGTAGTGGTGAACTCGGGTCGCGGGTGGTACCTGCCGTTGTCCAAAGTCCGTAATGCCCACGTGGACCAAGCGTATTTCGGTCGTAAACAGTAAAATTATCCTGCAATGGCAAAGCGGTAATGCCCGACCGATAAATCAGCGAATACAGCAATCCTGTTTGTCCGCTACCCATGGTCAAATTGTAGCCATCACCTGTAATATAGGCAATCATCAACGCCGAATTATTCAGAAATTTAGTTACATATTGCGATTTCCAGGGCGGTGCAGTGCTATATTCGTCGTACCCATTTATGAGTTGAGAAAGCGGACCATAATTCTTTAACGCAAACAAATAATCCCTAGCCGTTTTTGAACCGGTCAACAAATAATACCACGCCGTGCCATATACAATAATGCTGTGATACCCCATGGTTTCATTGGAATAACTCACGTAATGCGTACCACCATCGGGCAAAATATTTTTAAAAACACAGTCTTCGATAGCCGATTTACCAATGTTTGCCGAAACCAAATCGCCTACTGCCAAGCCGCCAATATAAACCGATAATGTCCGATAAATATCCATGTTTTGAATCAATGCACCTACGGAATGATTGGTATAAATGCCGGGTGAACTTGCAATTAAAAAAGCGGTATGTGCTTTTACGGCTGCTTCCCATTTTGCAGCAGAATCGACTGGAATTTTGGCAGGTGCATACGTTTTTAACACCAAATAGGCATAAGTAGCTTCGAATGTGCATATATGATCTTGAAGATTGGCTGTCGTTCCGGTCGACCATAGATTTAAACGGAAGCCGAGCAGGAAAATCAAACGGTCGAGAATGGTTTGTTGTCCTTTGTACGGGCTGTTTGGATGAAAGTAGGCCATAGTGGCTAACAGGGTTTCATTCGGATCGTATTGAATTCCACGAGAGACTTTACTCCCAACTTGCACTCCATCAAAGGCTTTAGCCGCAAATGGATTGGTTGCTGGTTCAGGAATTGTTGGTAAAAGATTCAGTGTTTGGGCATTGAAAACACCACAAATGAAAAGTACTATTATAAGTGATAGAAGTCTGCTCTTTGAATTCATTTCAACAATTATTAGATTTGATGAAACAAAGATAATGCTTGTCAATTTGAATAAATAAAAAAACTGTTTCAATCTACAGTAGAATTGTTACATCCACAAAAAAACCTGATCGTTTCGGGTCAGGATTTTATGGTTATTAACCATTTACATTCAATGTTGTTAAGTTAAGGATCTTCATTGAATGGAATCTTTGTGAACCTTAGTGCTTTTGTGACTTAGTGGCTGTTGTTTTTTTGCCACAAAGACTCTAAGTCACAAAGTATCACAAAGAAATACACTAACTAAACGACATTGCATTTACATTATAAATCAAAAATCACTTGTCCGTTTCTCATCAATTTCACTTTCGTCCGTCCGCTTTCACCTTTCGTAAAAGTAAATTCATCTTTTTGGTCACTCCATTCCACATTTAGTTTGGTGCGGTCGTCGTTCCATTTCGTAACTGGTATCTCTTCGCCGTGCAGGTATGGGAAAAGCAACACTTTGAAATTCGGGTCGTTGGAACGGGAAGGAATGACCAAGCGTTTGCCAATATCCATTGTGCGAAGATAAAACTGGTGCATATCTTCTGTTTTTAGCTTTTCAATTACTTCGAGGCGAGGATTTGGTTCAAGATTCGGACGAGGCGCCGGAGTGCGTTCCAGCACACGAACTAACAGTTGCGGATTGCCTTTGACAGGTGTAAATTTCCCTGCTGAATAAGTTTCAGCTACAGTGTCGTCTACATCTTTCATGTTACGCTTCATGCTTTTATCGCCCAACACAATGTCGTATTCGCCCTGAATGCCTTTGTTGGCAAAACGATTAAACCCCAAATCGCCATGTCCTTGACCCATAGTTACATCCACCAACTGCTTTATCGAAACTACCTCCACATCGAGCGGCATCGGTATATTCCAGTTGTAAAGTCGCTCCTGATTGTCTTTTTTCAAATCATCAATAATCAGCATGTAATTGTGCGCTCCTTTTACCATTCCAGCCGTGCGGAATGCATGTTCTACCTGATAATTCGGCAAACGCATTGGCCAACTATCTTCGTGCCAAATCAGTGGATTCGTTTCTATTGAACCACTGAAATATTCCGCCACTTTGCGAAGCGGATCGCGTTGTGGTTTGACGCCCGGATAATAATTTTCCAGTTTTTTTGCCGTTTGACCGTAAATGCCATCTTCCCACATTTGTTCGGTTTTGTTGCCCAAAATAATATCTGCTGCCGGCGATTTAATCCAAAACCAATCGAATGAATACTTGTAATCAATTACGCCAAAAGTAGCTTCCGGTTTATCCACATAGTTGAGCCAACTGGCCGGAGTGGCAAAATATCCCTGACCACGGTCGTCGATGGTAATGGCGGAATGGTATTTCGTTTCGGTACTTCGCCAGCCATCCACCACCCAAAGGCGACCGTGCGAAGCCAACTCAAAACTTCCTTTATCGGAATGGTCGTGCGATTGGTACATCATATCCTGTCGGCCATCAAACTGAAAGCACGTTCCGTTTTTCGACCATATATCGCGGGCAATAAACGTTCCTCGTTCAGCAGAGAAATAAGTGAGCGGCAATGTAATGGGTGGAACGGCATTGTATTGAGCCGCTGTTTTATCGGCATCTGCAACCAAAACAAATGCGCCGACATCGGGCACTTTCTTTAGTTCGGTCGGCAATGCATTTGCCAGAACATAATCTATTTTGGCATCATTTGGGAAGAAAAATTTCATATACATCATCATTTCCCACGGCAATAACGTGGCACTTCCGGTATCACCGTGCGAAGTCCAAAGCGCTTTTGGATTGGGCGACAAAGTATTAATTAACCAATCGGGAATTGCCCGAAAATGCGCATTGGCAAACGGATTTATTTTTCCGCGGCGGGCAATGGCTGCCATTAATAATTGATTATCAGCAAAATTATTAAAAGTATAAGTCATGCCTTCCGTGCTCATTCCTTCGGCGGTATAAGTATATGTCAGATAATCCTGCAACAACTCCACACCCCGATCGTAAATGCGTTTATCGTAACCCTTTTGTCCTTCAATAGCCAATACAGAAAGCGGATAAGCAAGTGACATAGCAATGTGATTCCACCTGCGCCAATGGTGAGGCAGGTTCATTCCATCGCCATATTTTCCGGCAGTTTCTTTGGCAAAAAAGTCAATAAAAAGTTTTTTATCTTCAACAGAAAGACAAGCGGCTGTAAAATCGAACAACTTAGCGAGTTTTCCGCCTGTATAAACATCTTCTTTTACTTCGGATAACCGGATTGGATTTTGTGGTCGGGAATTGATAAATTGTATCATCAGTTTAATCAAATTTCCACTTACCACCCCTGTTTCGGTCATCAACGATTTGTCGTTGTTCAATTGTGCCAAAAGTCCCTGAACGGCAATTAGATTCTCAATATTTTTGAATAAATTTTCATTATAAGCTTGTTTTAATTCATTGTTTTTCAATGAAACATATAACTTCCCAACTTCACCTTTTCCCACTCGCATATCAGTCAGTTCTTTGTTGGCAACGGCAAGCAATTGTTTTCCAATAGCTGTATTTTCAAGTCGCGATTTAATGGCTGGAAATTCTTCGGGCGAAGTGAAAATCCGTGGATAGACTCCAGTTTTCGGCGTTTTCCCAAGTTTGGATTTATCAAAACCTTCAGCTACTAAATTTTCAACCGTTTGATAAGGATTTGCCCATTTGAGCTGTCCGTTCAGCACTTCGTCTGCCGTGTATTTTCGGGTAGGTTGTTCTTTTAAGCGCGCATCAGTTGGCAGCAAGGTATCGTTTGAATAGACTTTAAAAATTGGATTTTGTGCGTTGATAAATCCGATTAAGACTACCAACCCAATTATTGAACTAAAATTTCTCATCATTTTACTTTAATTTTTCTGATAATACTGTTTTTTCCTTTCCATTCACAAACACTTTTACGGTTTTAGGTAAAGTTGATGAAATCTTAAAATTCATTACTCTGCCATTTTCCCATTCCATATCCACCGTAAAACCACCACGGGCTTTCAACCCTTTTACCGAACCTACAGACCATGAATCGGGTAGGGCAGGAAGCATGTAAATTTTATCATCGTCCGATTGCAACAGCATTTCAGCCACCGCAGCCGTGCCACCAAAGTTTCCATCAATCTGAAACGGCGGATGAGCATCGAGCAGGTTTGGATAAGTTCCGCCGCCACCTCCATAATTAATGGCAAGAGCATCGGGCTCTTTGTATTTCAACAATTCGCGGTACATTTTATACGCATGATTTCCATCCAAGAGTCTTGCCCACAAGTTGATACGCCAACCTTTGCTCCAACCTGTTGTTTCATCGCCTTTTATTTCGAGTGTTCGTTTGCAAGCCGCAGCAAGTTCGGGTGTTTTTTCAATGCTGATATGATTTCCGGGATACAACCCAATCAAATGCGATTGATGACGGTGTTTTGGTTCAGGGTCTTTCCAGTCGTAATACCATTCTTGCAAGTTTCCGGCAGCTCCAATTTGGTATGGATATAATTTATTCAAAGCTGTTTCGAGCGATTTTACAAATTCATCATCTATTTTCAAAACCTTGGCAGCTTTGATGGTTCGGATAAAACATTCGCGAATAATGGCCAAATCGGCAGCACCACCGTACAATATTGCACCGCTATAACCATCGGAAGTTGTATATTTATTTTCGGGCGACGAGGAAGGCGAAGTAACTAGTTTTCCATTTTTATCGGGCACTAAAAATTCAAGACAAAACTGTGCAGCACCTTTCAGTATCGGATAGCCTTTGATACGGAGAAAATCTACATCTTGTGTAAATGAAAAATGTTCCCAACAATGCGTACTCAACCACGCTCCGCCAGTAGTAAAATTTGACCATTGCGGATTGCCTTTTTTATTCCCAACCGGATTGCTCATTGCCCAGATGTCGGAATTATGCGCTGCCATCCAGCCACCACAATTGTAGAAATTACGAGCGTTTTCGGCTCCAGTTTTGGATAAATTTTCAATAAACTCCAACAAAGAATTATGCAATTCTGATAAATTGGTTGTTTCGGCAGGCCAATAATTTTCTTCTGTATTGATGTTAATGGTGTAATTTGAATTCCAGGGTGGACGAACCTGATAACTCCATATACCTTGTAAGTTTGCCGGAACAGCTTTGGTGCGTGAACTACTTATCAGCAAATACCGCCCAAAATTAAAATACAATTCTTCCAATCGCTTATCGCTTTTGCCGGTAGCATAGCGTTTCAGACGTTCATCGGTAGGTAAATTCAACGTTGAATCTTTGCCCAAGTTCAATTGAACCCGATTAAAAAAATGTTGATAATCATTGATATGAGCCGTTTTTAGTTCATCGTATTTTTTACTGTATGCTTTTTCCAACTGATTGTAAGCAATTGTTTTATACTGTTTCCCTTCAGTTAACGGATTTTTATAAAAAACATTAAAAATTGTAGCAAT
>JBBQMQ010000246.1:0-6631 GCA_038329115.1 Bacteroidales bacterium | reverse complement strand
AAATTCAAATGACCACCTAAACCTGTTTCAATTATTTGTTGTAACGTAGAAATACGAACTTCTTTCATATTGTTCTCAATCTTGGAAATGTACGACTTTGTAGTGCCAACTTTTTCAGCAAGTTCTTGCTGAGTCAATCCTTTTTCAATTCTGGCATCGTGTATAAGCGCACCTATTTTAAAGTTATCGTAACCTGCTTCAAGTTTGTCGCGTTTTGCCGTTCCGCGCAATCCATAATGCTTGGTTTTAAATTGGTCGAGTGATGTTATATTGTCATTCATAATGAGTTGTTTAATAAGTGATTATTTTTGTTTATCATTCTCGTATTGTACTTTTATTTTTAGTGCCTTTTCTATTTCTTGTCTTGGGTTTTTTTGAGTTTTCTTCTGAAATCCATTAGCCAGTACCACTAACTTTCCTTCGTCAAAGAAACAAAAAACACGGAAAATATCATTACCAAATTGTACTCTGATTTCAAACAAACCATCTGTGTTTTCAATAAATTAAGATAGGTTTCGGGTACTCTTGGTAGCTCTTCTATCAACTCTAACGTCCAGATTATTTTATCCTTAACCTTATCACGCTGCTTAACAAAGAATTCTTGAAAATAATTCTTATAAAACACAATTTGACGAAGTTTGTTTTGTTGATTCATTCGGCAAAGATACAAAATGTTGCACTAAAGTGAAACTTATAGTGAGATATTTTATAAAAACAACTGATTATTAACAGATGCTACTGAATCTCGTTATTGAAATTCAGCCGAAAGTGATTGAATATATAAGACAAAAGTCTTATTTACTTCATTTTAGATTATTAATTTTCTCTACCGAGAAACATACCGATTATAAATCGGCGCGAGCGTACGATTAACAACAATTATAGCTCGTGATAGGTTATAACCGATAGATAAGTTTTAGCAGTCATTCCATCTTATCATAAAATGCACACCGGAAATAGAGGTGTTTCATAATCAGATTTATAAATGAAAACTATACTAAACAAATTGATTGATACTGCGTTATTCAAATAATAGTAGAACTTGTATAGAATCAAATATCAATAACTGATTTTGTTTTTAAAATTATGAACAAACTCGAACTTGTACGTAAAGAAATAGACAGTGTTTTGATGAAGCAACCGGATGAAAAAGTTCGTCGTGACGGTTTCGTGCACTTATATGGAGTTGCACAGTATTGCAGTTTGCTGGCGGTAAAGAGAAAACTGGATGTTGAATTATGTACTATCACCGGCCTGTTGCACGATATATACACCTATAAGTTTGAATACGTAAAGGACCATGCCCGTTTGGGAGCTATAGAAGCCGGTAGTTTATTGCAGGGAATGGGCATTTTCGAACTCAATGAAATAGAAATTATCAAAACAGCCATTGGTAACCATAGCGATAAAAAGACAAAACATGATAAATACAGTGAATTATTAAAAGATGCGGATGTGCTTCAGAACTCATTTTACAATATTTCATTTGAGATTAAACATAGAAAGAGATTAAAAAAAGTGATGAAAAGTCTGGGAATAAAGATGAAAATCAAAAAGATAAACAAAGAAATGATCGGATTTGAAAATGAAAGATTATAGATGAAACTAAAGGTCTTATGACTTAATACTAATCGCTATGAATGCAATTATTGGGAACTACAAATCACTGATTGAAAAATATAAGGAAATTGAAAAAGCAGTAACTGAAAATGAGATTCACAATAAACGTGTGATTCTGCGGAAAATGTTCCCAATTCTTGCCCTTTACAAAATTAAACCTTCCCGGATAAAAAACGGCGAAGAAGCTTTCAGATTGTTCGGGAAGCTGCGTGATATTCAGGTACAGCTACTGAAGCTTCAAAGCATCGAACGCACTTCCGAAATGGAAGAATATTTCGTTTATCTTAAAGAACGCGAAGAGCTACTGAAACAAAAAGTTATAAAATTCAGTAAAAAGAAAAAACTTAAATTCCCTTCAATAAAAAAGAAGTCCAAAACAAATAGCTCCAAAATTTACGCCAGAGCGAATAAATTACTTGATAAAATTGCAGAAAGAGTTCATTATCATTCGGTCGACGATGCTGAAGATATTCATAAGGTTCGGATTGAATTCAAAAAATTCCGTTATGTAATTGAAATTCTTTCGTATATCGAAAAAATTGAAGAATCGAAACTGGAACAAATGAAAGTATATCAGGATAAATTCGGTGAAATTCAGGATTATGAAGTTCTGATAGTTGGAATATCAAAATTCTTTGAAAAACATCAAATTACGAATAATGAAATTGTTGATGGTTTTGAGTGTGAACAAAATAAACTTATCGAAATGTTTAGCAATGAATCTGAAGAATTCCTAGAGTTTTGCCGGGATTTAATCAGCTTCCAACATGAAGAAATCAGGTTGAAACTGATTGAGAATACCGATATATCACAAGAATAACTTTAAAAACCGAATTTATGGGAAAGAACAATTTAGCCGATATTGAAAAGTTTAAAGTTTCTGACGGGGAAAATTTTAATTTATCTGATTTCCCTTGTGACATAAAGAAGAAAGATATAGATAAAGAAGTCGGTGAATTACAGATTCAGAAAGATACAGCAGAGCTTGCCGCTTTGCAGGACGTTTTGTTTGCCGAAAACCGGCATGCAGTATTAATAGTCATTCAGGCTATGGATGCGGCAGGAAAAGATGGAACAATTAAGCACATTATGTCGGGAGTAAATCCGGCAGGAGTGAAAGTGACAAGTTTTAAATCGCCTACTCCCGAAGAGTTGGATCACGATTATTTCTGGCGACATTATCTGGCTTTGCCCGGGAAAGGCGAAATAGGTATTTTCAACCGTTCGTATTATGAAAACGTGTTGATAACAAAAGTTCATCCTGAGTTTATTCTAAACGAAAAGCACAGCGATATAAATTCTTTAAACGATATTAACAAATCGTTCTGGCAAGACAGGTATAAGCAGATTTGCCGCTTTGAAAAAAATCTGATTGAAAATGACACAGTTATCTTGAAATTCTTTTTGCATGTTTCCAAAAAGGAACAAAAAAAGCGTTTTCTTGATAGAATTGAAGATCAGAAAAAGAACTGGAAGTTTTCGTTGACTGATTTGAATGAGAGAACTTATTGGAATGACTATCAGAAAGCTTACGAAGATGCAATCAAAAATACAAGTACGAAAAATGCTCCCTGGTTTGTAATTCCGGCCGATGATAAATGGTTCATGCGTTACCTGGTCAGTAATATTATTTGCAATGAATTAAAAAAACTTGATCTGAAATATCCTGTAATTTCGGATAACGGAAAAGTGGAATTATCAAAAGCAAAAACATTATTGTTGAAAGAGCAATAAATGTTGTAAAATAAAACCTGCTAATCAACAAAAATCAATCAGCAGGTTGTCATAGCGAATTACTCTTACTTCAAATTCTTTTCTTTCCATTTTACATAGAGCAAATGGATAATACCATCAATTAAGCCTATTTGAGGTACAATAAAGTTTTTTGCACCAATGCTTTTTGCTACATCAATGTAAATATCAGCTGCATGAGTAATGATATCGGCACGGTCTGGCTTCAGTTTAAATTTTTCTATTAGTTCATCTACACTGTATTTTTTCAATTCTTCATTGAGCAATTCAAGAGTTGCCAATGACAATTTACGATCCTTTCGGGTGTGAGCTAATGCGTTTAATTTGATTATATTACCTCCGGAAGCAATCACATCATTCACACTATATTGTTCTTTTAAAGCAGCTATATTGTTGTGAAGTAATTCATATTCATCATTTTCGACTTTATTATTCAACAATCTGACAGTTCCGATTTTATAAGAAGTGGACTGAATTAAATCTCCGTTTACCAACAAGCTAACTTCTGTACTACCACCACCAACATCTACAAAAATATAATTCAGATTTTCGTTCAGGTTATAATAAAAGTGTGTTTCGTAAACTATCATGGCTTCTTCCTGACCATCGATAACTTCAACTTTCAGATCTGTTTCTTTTTTTATTTCCTTTACAATATCTTTCGTATTCTTTGCTTCACGCATGGCAGCGGTTGCGCAAACCCGGTATTCGGTCACATCATAAACCTTCATCAAGTGCCTGAAAGCTTTCATCAGCCGAATCAGTTTTTTTGACTTATCATCACTGATTTTACCATCAACAAACGCTTCCTGCCCTAACCGCAAGGGAACCCTGATCATTAATGTTTTACTAAATGTTGCTTCTGTCTCGTCGGGTGTAATACCCATAATTAACAGACGTACTGCATTGGATCCTATATCTATAGCGGCAAACTGGAGAGTGTTCATAATTGGTGAAGTTTAGAGATGAATATTTAGTCTATTTCTTGTTCTTTTTCAGTAATTATTTTCTTGTAATTATTTTTGTAGAATTTGTATAATTCTTCCTGTGATCGGAATGGTTTCTTTTCCGATGTTACATTCAGCACATTATCTCCGGTTCCGTCTACAATTCGGGCTTTTACATTGTCTTTAAGCCCGTATTCAATAACTGTTTTCAGTTGTTTGCGAAAGTCAGAATCGTAAACAGGTGTATAAACTTCAACCCTGTAATCTAAATTACGGGCCATTAAATCGGCTGAACCAATAAAATAGCGTTCATCACCACCATTTGCAAAAATTAAAACTCTGGAATGTTCAAGATACCGGTCAATAATTCCTAACACCTGAATATTTTCACTCATTTCAGGAATACCAGTTACAAGAGAACAATTCCCACGCACCAATAGTTTGATTTCTACACCTGCATTGGAAGCTTCATATAGCTTTTCAATGATTTTCTCATCCACAACATGGTTAATTTTGCAATAAATATAAGCCGGTTTTCCTTGCTTTGCGTTTTCAATTTCCGTTTTTATAAACGTCATAATTTTTTTTCTCATAAACTGTGGTGAAACAAGCAGTTGTTTATAAGACGGATTCAGGTAAGGCTGTTCGATAAAGTCGAACACATTTTCAACATCATCGACAATCGGTTTATGAGCGGTCATCAAGGTAAAATCGGTGTAAATTGTTGCAGTGCCTTCATGGAAGTTGCCGGTTCCAATACAGGCGATATTACCGTTTCGTGCTTTTATTAAGGCCAGTTTCGAATGAATTTTCAGTCCCTCTACACCAAAAATAACTTTTATACCTGCATCGCGCATTTTATTTGCCCAGCTGATGTTCGATTTTTCGTCAAATCGTGCTAAAAGTTCCACTATTGCAGTCACTTTTTTGCCATTCATCGCCGCACAAATCAGGGCCTTAATAACTTTAGAGTTTTTAGCAAGCCTGTAAATGCTGATTTTTATTTCCTTCACTTCAGGATTAATTGCAGATTCCCGAAGCAAGCGGATAAAATTATCGAAACTGTGGTAAGGATAATGCAGATATTGATCCTTTTTTCGAATCAACGAAATAATACTAATCGATTCATCAAATGAATTGATAGGTATGGGAGGATGACTTTCAAATTTCAAATGAGCGCTCTTAATCTTCGGGAAAGACATTAAGTCCTTGAGATTATGATATCTGCCACCAATCACATGAACATCATTTTTGTCAATCCGAAGCAATTTCTCGGTAAACCGAAGTAAATCGGAAGGAATTTCCCGGTCGTAAACGAATCGAACAGGAAGTCCTGTTTTCCTACTTTTAATTCCTCTTGAAACTTTATCCAATACACTCTGATACTCTGAATTATCAAAATCCATTTCAGCATCGCGTGTAAACTTTATAGTGTAAGCTTCGTAAATGTCGTGATTTAATTGTGAAAAAATACGAGGCAGACAGAACCGGATTACATCGTCGAGAAACATGATACAGTGTTTCTCACCGTCATCGGGCAATACCAAAAATCTGGAAAATTCACCTGTAGGAATTTCTATTAAAGCGTATTCTTTATTTTTCCTTTTGTTTTCCTTCACAGAGTTTGAAATTTTAACTGCCAGATAAATGCTTTTGTCATTCAAATCAGGTTCTATTTTCATTCGGGATATCAGAATCGGGAAAAGCGAATTCATTAATTCTTCACTGTAAAAATGATTGACAAACTTTTTTTGTTCATCAGATAACTGACTGGAATTCAGAATAAAAATGTTTTCCTTTTGAAGTTCTTCATTTAATCCAAGAAATATATTTTCAAAATCTTTCGTGTAGATTTCATTTAGCTTCAGCACTTTTTTCAGGGCTTTTTTTGAATCGGAAAAAGCATTATGCATATTCTCTTCCAATTCAATCATGCGGCGTAAAGTAGCCACACGAACCTGAAAAAACTCATCCAGATTATTGGAATAAATACCCAGAAAACTCAATCGTTCCAACAAAGGATTGGCTGCATTGGCTGCTTCGTCCAATATCCTTCGATTGAAATACATCCAACTTACATCGCGATGAACCATTAAAATATTCTTATCCTTTTTGCTCATATGTATTGAATCAACAGATATATAACTATTTGTTCTTCTGTTTGTTTTGTTCGCATTTTTATTTCTGAATCTCAGATAAATCTGCTTTTGCAAAAATACCGAAAATATTTAAGACAATACCTATTGAACTACTTATTGTCATGATTTTTAAATGCTTGAAGACTTAATTAGAATGCATATGAAATTAATATT
>JBBQMQ010000245.1:0-6671 GCA_038329115.1 Bacteroidales bacterium | reverse complement strand
ATGCTAATACACAAAATGCTTATGAGAAAAATCAGTTAGAAGAGACTGTTTTCAATTTAAGTGCAGAAGATTTTGCTAAAATTGTTATCGCTTACGAACCAATTTGGGCAATCGGAACCGGTGTAACAGCTTCTACTGAACAAGCTCAGGATATGTTGGCATATATGCGTGGCATTATTGCTGAAAAATTCGGACAAGAAATTGCAGAGAATACTTCTATTCTTTATGGTGGTAGCTGTAATGCAAAAAATGCAGCTGAACTTTTCTCACAACCGGATATCGATGGTGGTTTAATTGGTGGTGCTTCATTAAAAGTTGTTGATTTTAAAGCAATTATTGATGCTTTTTGAAATTAGTGATTAGTTAACTGGTTTATTAGTTAATTGGTTCAAGATATATTAAAAATCCTGTAAAGATAGTTTGCAGGATTTTTTTTGTACTTTTGGTGAATTATTTACTTTTACATCCCCCTTTAGGGGGCTTGGGGGCTAACATGTTACTCAAAATCTACTATACAAATCCTAATCCTGCTGACATTCGACATGTGGCAGATGTATTGAGGAACAAAGGAATTATTATTTTCCCCACGGATGGTGTATATGCTTTTGGTTGCGATATTTTTAATTCGGCAGGAGTAGAATTTATAGCCAAACTAAAGGAACACGATTTGCGAAAAGCTAATCTTTCTTTTATTTGTCACGAAATGAGTCAGATAAGTGAATTTGCAAAAATGGATGATGTGGCATTTAGATTAATAAAGAAAAATTTACCGGGTCCATTCACATTTATCCTCAACGGCAGCAGCAAACTTCCCAAACTTTTCAAAAACAAGAAAACAGTTGGTATCCGTATGCCGGATAATGTCATTGCGCTCGAAATTTTGCGTGAATTGGGCAATCCGATGATGGCAAGTTCTATTTTTACCGATGAAAAAACTACCGAATATATTACTGATCCCGAATTAATTGAAGAAAAATACGGACATCAGGTCAATTTGGTAATTGATGGTGGTTTTGGTGGCTTAATTCATTCAACTATTGTAGATTTCACTGAAGATGAACCTGTAATTGTTCGTGAAGGTGGAGGAGTATTAGAATATTGATGTTTTTTCGATAAGTAAAATTTTACCATTCAATTTCCATTTTCCCATTGGTTTTCAAATATTGATTTGCCAGCGAGAAATGATTGTTTCCGATAAATCCACGATAAGCGGATAGGGGAGAGGGATGCACTGATTTCAGCACCAAATGGTGTGTCGAATCGATAAATTCACCTTTCCGCTGAGCATACGCCCCCCAAAGCATAAAAACTAAATTTTCTTTTTCTGTGGCTAACTTGTGAATAACAGCGTCAGTAAATGTTTCCCAGCCACGATTTTGATGTGAACCGGCCATGTGCGCCTGAACAGTTAACGTGGCATTTAGCAACAAAACTCCCTGCTTTGCCCAACGAATCAGATTTCCACTTGAAGGTATTGATTTTCCCAGGTCACGTTCAATTTCCTTGAAAATATTTATTAAAGAAGGGGGAAATGCAACACTATCATTCACCGAAAAACACAAACCATGTGCCTGTCCGTCACCATGGTATGGATCTTGTCCGATAATTACAACTTTCACGTTATCAAACGAACATTGTTCAAATGCATTGAAAATGAGCGAAGCAGGTGGAAAAGTCAAGTTGGTTTTGTATTCATTCCGAACAAAATCAGTCAACTTTCCAAAATAATCTTTATCAAATTCCTGTTGTAATGCCGGCTTCCACGAAGCTTCAATTTTTACATCCATATTAATAAGGAGCCACCCAACCCCAAAAAGGGGTGTAGAGAGTTTTGTTTTATTTTAAATATTTGTAAATTGTATTGTTTCTAATTTCTCCTTCAGGGGGTTAGGGGCAACTGCTATTTGCAGCTGATTCATTGCTTTTTCCAGCACACTTTTAGGACAAGCTACATTTAAACGTAAATGCGATTCACCACCCGGTCCGAAAATTGTTCCTTTATTTAAGCCTAAACCAACTTTCTGAACAAAAAACCGGAACAAATCTTCTGTTTCCATTCCAAGTTTCGTGCAATCCAGCCAAACTAAGAAAGATGCTTCCGGAATCATTGGTTGAATTTCAGGAATATTGGTTTTCAAAAAATCACAGACAAAATCAACATTTTTCTGAACATATTCAAGCATTTGTATCCGCCACTCTTCACCTTTTTCGTAAGCAGCAACCGTTGCGGCATAAGCAAAAATATTACCGCTTCCCATTTCAGATGCTTCTAAGAAATCAACAAATTTGGTTCTTAATTCTTTATTTGGAATAATAAATGATGAACTAATTAACCCCGGCATATTAAAAACTTTGCTCGGAGCCATAAATGTTGCAGAATTGTTGGCGGCTGATTCAGAGACTGTTGCATAAGGTGTGTGACTATAGTTTGAAAGAACCATATCAGCGTGAATTTCGTCTGATATTACCAAAATGTTATGTTTCGAACAAATAGCATCCAATTGTTTTAAAGTTTCTTTACTCCATACTTTCCCGCCCGGATTATGTGGATTACACAAAATAAACATCTTTGTTTTCGATAAAATTTTTGATTCCAAATCTTCAAAATCCATCTCATATTTTCCGTTGACCTCTTTAAGTTGATTATAAACCACCGTGCGATGATTTTTTTCAATAACGTGGAAAAACGGATAATAAACCGGCGGTTGAACAATAATTTCATCTCCGGGAACTGTAAAACATTGTACTGCAAATGATAATCCGGGAACTATGCCCGGTAAAAACCCTATCCAATCGCGTTTTACATTCCAATCGTGATGCTCTTTAATCCATTCTATAAGTAGCGAATAGAAATTTTGAGGTGGCATACTGTAACCAAGAATCGGATGTTCCAACCGCTTTCTAATTGCATCGAGAATGAAATCGGGTGTACGAAAATCCATATCAGCAACCCACAACGGCAGCACATCTTCGGTCCCGAAAAGTGCTTTACAGCGTTCAACTTTGACTGAATCTGTATTTCGTCTGTCGATTATTTCATCAAAATCGTATTTACCCCTAACCCCTAAAGGGGAATTGGAGTTAGTTTCATTTTGTATATTTTTCATTTTTTTATTTCATTAAACAAAACAATAGCAATATTTTTTATTCCCCTTTAAGGGTTAGGGTTCTTAAGGTCTTATTTCTTCTATTGGTTTTCCCGTTGCAGCATTTGGCATTGGAATATTTAATATTCTCGAAATTGTGGGAGCAATGTCAATTGTTTGATATGAGGTTTCAATTTTTTGAGGTTTAATTTGCCAACCAAAAAAATAAAGTGGTGTATATGAAATAATTGCATTTGATTCGCCGACCGGCACATTTTTGTCATCTACTTCAATCCAGCCGGGTAATAATGTGATAATCACATCACCTGCATTGTTTTTATTTATAGAATTGCGAATACGGGTTGTTTGTGAATTGTCATTTCCGCTCATATTTAAAATTTGTGATGCAGGAAAAGCAGATTGAATACCTTCAAATTCCATCATGAAATCTGCAATAGTTTGCTGTATTTCAGTGAATTTTATTTTTTTCTCTTCAATTTTTGATTTATTTAAAAAGATATTCTTGCCGTAATAACCGTCAATCCAACGTTCTTGTCCGTAAATGGCCATCAGATACGTACTTAAAAGAGCAATTGAACGTCGGGCATTGAAATAACCTGCCGGAATTTTATTCATCCCGAGTTCAGTTGGAGAATGAACCCCCGTTTGGTTCGCAAACATGAAAATCAATGTTTTATCCAAACCGATTTTAACATCAATTTTTTGCAATAGATTCTGAATGTCTTTATCCAATCGGTAATACATGTCTTCTTTCTCAGCAGATTGCAACGCAAAAGTTTTTTCGTCGGGAGTGCGTACGGTAAATTGTAACATCAATATATCCGGCGAATTATCCATTCCCATTTGTTCTTCATTTATAATTTTAAGGCCAAGCTCAGCCACTAATCCATTTGCTGATGGTGTTGTTTTAAGAATTGAAACTGAAGAGGTTTTTGTTTTTTTTGAAGTAGGATCGTACATAAATCCCCATTTTTTATCTTCTTTATGCGGCTTCGAAAAATACGTGTTGATGTTGAATAAAGGACCCCAGGTTCTGGCAAGATAATTATTGAAAGTGCCGTTTGTATTCATTTCATCCGCCCAGCGCGAAAGTCCATCGGCATAATAACCTGTGGTAACCCATTTCATATTAACATCATCGATCCACGCCACACTTTTTGCGGTATGTCCACCCATCATAATGGCATCTTCCGGATTTATGGCAACAACATAACTTTTTGATTTGCCCGGATTTGCAAGCATTAATTCATCTAAAATTGTACTCGAAAGCAGATTATGCGCTGAAACGGTCAGTTTCGTCCCAATTCCAACCTGATTTTCATCATCCAGAATAGAGTGAATTTCCCGTGTGGATCTTTTAAAATAATCTGTTGAAGCAATTCCATTATAATATGGAGTGGTGCCTGTCATTACATTAGCAATATCTGCAGCATTTCCCGTAGATACAATATTATAAGATACGTTTTTACAATTTGCACCACGTTCAATAATATGTTTAAAGCCATTTGGATCGAGGTAATTCCATAACTGGTCCAAATGTTTTTGCTGCAATCCGTCTACCATAATGCCAATAACCAAGCGTGGACGTTCGTTAGCCGGTGGTTGAGCTGAAACTCCCTGACCCAGAATGATAAAACTACATGTAAGAAATATATTTCGAAGAGAAAATCTCATTTTGAAATGGTAAATAGTAAATGATTAAATAGTAAATCAAAGAATTCCCTTTGTACTAGGTAATTCGTACTGATAAATGTCGCGTTTCACCGCCATTTTAATCGATTTTGCCAAAGCTTTGAAGATTCCTTCAATTTTGTGATGTTCATTATCACCTTCAGCTTTAATGTTCAGATTCATTTTGGCAGCGTCGCTAAACGATTTAAAGAAATGCAGTATCATTTCAGAGGGTAAATCTCCAATGTATTCACGTTTAAATTCAGCATCAAAAACCAACCAGGATCGTCCACCAAAATCTAATGCCACAGAACATAAACAATCGTCCATGGGCAAATAAAAACCATACCGTTCGATGCCACGTTTATTTCCCAATGCTTTACCAAAAGCTTCGCCCAATGCGATAGCTGTGTCTTCAATTGTATGATGTTCGTCAACTTCTAAGTCGCCTTTTACGATGATGGAAAGGTCAGAACCGGAGTGCTTCCCAATTTGTTCCAGCATGTGGTCGAAAAATTTCAGACCAGTATTAATGTTGCATTTGCCCGAACCATCCAGATTAAGATCAATCTGAATATCTGTTTCTTTTGTAGTTCGTTTTATCGAAGCGGTTCGTTCACCGGCAAAAAGAAATTCAGTAATTTTATCCCAACTTGTAGTTTGTAAAGCACAAAATTCAGTCAAATTATTTGTCTTTAAAATTTCGGTATCGTTGCTTAGAAAAATAGCTTTACATCCCAGGTTTTTAGCTAGTTGCACATCAGTAATTCGGTCACCAATAACAAAAGAACCTATTAAATCATATTCTTCAGAAAAGTATCCGGTCAGCAGACCAATTTCGGGTTTGCGGGTTGGTAAGTTGTCTTCGGGAAAAGACTTGTCAATGAAGATTTTATCAAATTCAATATCCTCGTTTTTAAGAGTTTGTAAAAATTTACCCTGAACTAAATCAAAATTTTCCTGCGAGTAAACTTGTGTCCCAAGTCCGTCCTGATTAGTAACCAATGCCCATTCAAAATCAAGTTTGTGGCGAATAAAATACAAGTTTCGCAAAGCACCGGGCAGAAATTCCATTTGTTCAAGATTGTCAACCTGATAAGTCACAGGTGGTTCTGCAATGATGGTTCCATCTCTGTCAATAAAAAGAACTTTCTTGGTTATTTTGCTGATATTTTGGGTTTCCAACATAAAATGAAATCTGATTAATGAATGTAAAACTGTTTGAACTGACCACAAAAATAGTTTATTTTTAGATGAAAAGAAAATATAAGATGCCATTTTTTAATCTTCTGCTCAATTTGTGTGTTCATTTTTTAAACCAATCAGGCTGGTTGAACAAATTTATAGCATATTAATTCAATATTGTATTAAAATGCGGATTAGAATCTCAATTCTCAACAATTTTAGAACAAAAGCGTTTATATTGATAATTGAAATTGTAATAATTTATAATTTTCGTAATTAATCAACTAAATTATTTAAAATGAAAACATTAAAGTACATCGGAATTGCTTTGTCAGCATTAATTATCCTCTTATTGGTGGTTGCATTATTTGTTCCAAAAGATTTTAAATATGAAAAATCTATTACTATTAATGCGCCAATTGATAGTGTGTGGAAAAATGTAAATAGCCTCGCGGCTCTTGATAAATGGAGTCCGTGGAATGATCATGATCCTGTTATGAAAAAAGAGCTTACGGGACTTGATGGGACTATAGGAGCCAAACAAAGTTGGGAAAGCAAAATTGTAGGTAGTGGAAGTCAAACAATTACAAAAGTTGAAAAACCGAATTTGTTTGAAACAGACTTAAATTTCACAGAACCCAATGAAAGTCACGGAAAAGCGTTTGTAAAATTAGTTCCAAAAGGGCTGGCTACAAGTGCTACGTGGGG
>JBBQMQ010000244.1:0-6692 GCA_038329115.1 Bacteroidales bacterium | reverse complement strand
CAACAAGAATTTGCCCAAAGGAGTTATTATTGGCAGCCTGAAAGAAATTGCAACTTCTCATCCTGAATTGCTGAAAGAGTATTACGGGAAACTCAGTTCTAGTAAAAAAGATGGATTGGTGGCGTTTAACGGTGCTTTTGCTCAGGATGGTTTCTTCATGTTCGTTCCTAAAAATGTGGTGCTTGAACATCCGGTGCAATTGGTCAACATTATGCGTTCGGATGTTGATTTTATGGCAAACAGTCATAATTTAATCATTTTGGAAGAAGGTGCAAAAGCGCAACTGTTGGTTTGCGATCACACGATGGATGACGTTCGTTTTCTTTCGAATCGCGTTACTGAAGTTTTTGTAGGCGAAAATGCCACTTACGAGCATTATAAACTGGAAAATACACATACCAAAACCACTAATTTATCCACTTTATTGATAGACCAACGTTCATCTTCCACGGTACTTGGGAATATAATTACGCTTCATAATGGCGTCACACGCAACACTATTGAAATTGATTTGGACGGTGAAAATTGTGAAACATTGCTTTGCGGTATGGTAATCGCTGATAAAAACCAACAAGTTGACAATTTCACATCCATCATTCATAATAAACCGAATTGCAATAGTCGGGAGTTGTTTAAATACGTGTTGGATGATTTCGCAAAAGGCGGTTTTACCGGAAAATTGTACGTGGCAAAAGACGCTCAAAAAACAGCTGCTTTCCAGACTAACCGGAATATTTTGTTGAAAAAAACAGCGAAAATGCGTACCAAACCGCAGTTGGAAATTTACGCCGACGATGTGAAGTGTTCGCATGGAGCTACTATCGGTTCGTTGGACGAAACGGCAAAATTCTATATGCAATCACGTGGTATTTCTGAAGAAGAAGCCCGATTACTTTTGATGTTTGCTTTCACCAACGATGTGATTGAAAACATTCGCATTCCGGCTTTGCAGGATCGTATTAAATTGCTGGTTGAAAAACGCTTGCGGGGTGAACTTTCCAAATGCGAAGGTTGTATTATTTGTCAATAGTTTGTATATTTGCACACAACTACAAATCATAAATCAATGCTTAATTCTTCAGTAAAGGCTTTATTGCCTCAAATCAAAGAACTTTTTATAAAACATAAGATTAAAAATGCTTATGTATTTGGTTCTGTGCTTTCCGATGAATTTAACAATGAAAGTGATGTGGATTTTTTGGTCAATCTAAAAGATGACTTAGATCCTGTTGAAGCAGGGGGTCATTTGTGGGATTTAGAATATGAATTAAAAGATTTATTGCAACGTGATGTTGACTTAATAACCGAACGTTCACTTAAAAATCCATATTTTATTAGCGAATTAAACAGCACTAAATTAGCTATTTATGGACAATTCAACTAAGAAGACGCTGAAAGACATTTTAATGTGTCTAGAAAATATTGAAAATTATTTAGGTAAAAACAAAATTTTCTCAGATTACGACACAAATTTCTTGCTTTTTAGATGAAATTGAAAATGTTCAGGTCTGGAATATAATAATCAAACACTTGCCTCTTTTAAAAATGGAAATTGAGGAATTAATTTTAAAGTAAAGAAAGCGTTACAACTAGTTTCGCTTTTTTTCATTCATAATTATGTATCAGTCACTTGAAAACATAAAGTATAAACTTAAACAACCACTTCCAGGCATTAAGTCGCATCTGAAAATGGCGACAACAAATCGGATTGAAGAGTTCTCACGTTTCAATTTTGATATAAACAATGCCAAAAAAAGTGCCGTGTTGATTCTGTTTTTTCACGAAGCTGATATCTTGAAAATGATTGTTATCCGCCGGAGTAAATATGTTGGAATTCATTCAGGACAGATTGCTTTTCCGGGTGGACGATTTGAGGAAGAAGACAAGGATGTACAGACAACTGCTTTGCGCGAAATTCACGAAGAAATTGGAATTTCGGAAAATAAAATTGAGATTCTGGGCAGATTATCGGACATTTATGTTCCTCCTAGTAATTTCTTAATCAGCGTTTTTGTTGGTTATCTTTCTGAAAAACCGGAATACATAATTCAGGAACGCGAAGTGGATGAAATTATAGAAATTCCTTTTGATGATTTTTATAAATCGGATGCGATAAAGGAAAAAGATTTCTATGTCAATTCGTTGAAAGCCGTTTCAAACGCACCTTATTTTGATGTTACAAATGCTGAAATATGGGGAGCAAGTGCAATGGTAATCAGCGAACTGTTGGAAATTCTCAAGTAAACTGGGAAACGAGGAATAGAGGAAACAAGCCACAGTCAATTAACCAATCAACGAATTAACCGATAAAAAAAACAAACTAAAAATGGCCGAAAAAATAAGATTGAATAAATTTATCAGCGATAGTGGCGTTTGTTCACGCCGCGAAGCCGACAAATACATCGAACAAGGTCATGTTTTTGTGAATGGGAAAAGAGCCGTTGTAGGCGATCAGGTTTCTGAGCGCGATAAAGTGTTGTTGAATGGCAATCTGATTGAAGCTAAAATTGGAAATGATTTCGTATTTCTGGCATTCAACAAGCCGGTTGGAATTATCAGCACCACCGAAATTGGCGTGAAAGATTCCATTATTGATTATATCGGCTACCATGAACGAATTTTCCCGGTCGGCAGACTTGATAAAGAGTCGCAAGGTTTGATTTTTTTGACCAATAATGGTGATATAGTCAATAAAATTCTTCGTGCCGGAAACAAGCACGAAAAAGAATATCTGGTTACCGTCAATCAGCCCGTTACCGACGAATTTATTCTGAAAATGGGAGCCGGTGTGCCTATTTTGGGCGAAATGACCAAGAAATGTAAGGTAATCAAAGAATCTGTCTTTTCATTTCGAATTGTTCTGATTCAGGGATTGAACCGTCAAATACGCCGGATGTGCGAATATTTCGAATATGATGTAGTAAAACTGGAACGTATCCGAATTATGAATATCAGTCTGAAAGGACTTCCATTGGGAGAATGGAGACAATTGGAAAATGAGGAAATGAATCAAATCATGGACGCAGTTGCGAATTCATCTTCGACTCAGGAATCAAAGCCTAAGAGTCAGGAGCCAAAAACAAAAACTTCCGACCGTGGCACCCGAAGTGCAAAACCGCAAACTTTTCAAACTTCAAAATCAAAACCAGCAGCAAAAGCTGATCGTTCAGCTAATTCAAATCCAAAATCACGCGAATTGAGAACCAATTCCAGCAGTTCGAGTGTAAAAAAGGGTGGCGTAGCAAAAAATAACAAGCCCTCTTCAAGTTCATTTGGAAATAGAGGTAATTCGAAATCTGGCAAGCGGTAATGCGTTATTTTTGAAAAACTTCTTCAATTTTGCTTTTCCATAATTCAGGGTAGGGAACTCTAATTTTGGTATGCATGTTGTATTTTTCGTAGCTTTCTATAGGTTCAAAAATTGATTGCGCCCATAATAACTATTCAATAAACCATGTAAATCAAGAGTTTAGCCAACTTACTTCAGTTTTTCAATTAATACCGAAAAGTACAGAAAGCAACTAAGTTATCAAAAGTAAACTTTTAATAAGCTCGAATACAACGAACCGGTATTCCTGTATTGGGATACCAATTTGCTGTAGACAGTCTTACACCCATATGATCAATATAAGTGCAATGTGCAAACTTTTGATCAAAAGTCGCCGCAACCATATACGGTGGGTTTAATGTCCAAAAATATGCATAAATGCCTAGATAACCGAATCCCCCGCTATCTCCTCGATTACTGGTAGGTACAGCTGAAAATCCTGAATTGTTATTTTTCCAGGGTTCACAACCCACTGACCCCTTAGAAGTGTACGATACCCAATAAAGTGAATCAGCTAAAGACTTAGCATCCCAATCTCCCTGATTTGCGGGATTTTTAGTTTTGTCATTATATCCGTAATTTTTCAAATATAACTTTAAAGTATCCCAGTCTGCAGAATTTGGAATTCGCCAACCCTTGGGTGCAAGTTTATCAGAACCAACAGCATATTCATTATACAACGCCCCAAATGGTTTACGGTATGAAGTGTCGTTGTTAGTCCAGCAATAAGCAGCTAACTTATTCTTACCATTTGCTATCCATTCTGCATCTGTTATCGGATTAATAATTTTTGTTCCATCATTTAAACGTGTTACACGTAAGTTTTCTTTCATCCATACCTGATTTCCTAATTTGATAGTATCATATACATTCCCATCAATATCTTTTGGCTTTCCTGTTGTAATATCAATATCTCCATTTTTACAACCCGACATTACGAGAGTCATAAATACAAAAATTAAACTAATTGAATGTGGATGTGATTTCATAATAATATTTGCTTAAAAGTCAATTATTTTGTTTTGTTCTTTTCGGTCAACTTATACGAATGCTTTATTATAAGAGTCATAGGAGCCTGTTTAATTGACCTTTGTAAAAGTCAATATTACATAATTATTAATACTATCAACAAAAAAATTCCCGATTTTAATTTCCTTGTTTTTTAAGTCTAATTTAAAATAATATTTATTTGCATACGAAGAACTCGAAACGGCCGAGCGCAATGAAATACTATCATTTTCTACTTCATACATATAGAGACCTGAATTGTATTTAGGCAATAAGAAACCATTTCGTATCTCAGTTCCTTGTTTTAAATTTAAACACGTAGTTTGATTATCGAATACTAATGAGTCTGTTCCATGATTTACTTCAACCCAAAGTCCATTTAATTTAGAGTTTTCAAGGTTATTTTTGTCACAGCTTGTTAATATCAATAAAGCTAAAACAATAAACAATAGTTTTTCCATATTTTATAAGTTTGTTTTGTAATTTTATAATTAAGAATCAATGTTGTTAAGTCAAGGATCTTCATTGAATGGAATCTTTGTGAACCTTAGTACTTTTGTGACTTAGTGGCTGTTATTTTTTTTGCCACAAAGACTCTAAGTAACAAAGTATCACAAAGAAATACACTAACTAAACGACATTGAATTAAGAATTGTCAATTTCATTGTTTTTATTTTACACTTGCCCTGATTGACTTACATGAATTATTTTATTATTTTTTTGGCATATCTGCATTCACTTTAATCATTAAATTATACTTACCAGCACCTTTATCAGTAACCATTAATGAAACTACTTCATGATGTGGTCTGTTTTTGTATACAAATTTGGCGAACATCCCATCAGGTGATTCATTAACAGCATATTCACTGCCTAATGCTCCAATCAGTTTTTGAGCAACTTCATTCTTCAGTTTTCCTACAAGTTCAACAGAGCCTTTCAATGCAACAGGTATTACATAATGAAAATCTAATATCTGATTTTCATCTTCCAGATAACACAATTCATATCCACTGACATTAAAAGAAGCCATTATATCTGTTCCTCTAAAGGCTTTAAAACCGGTTTTTGACTCTGCAATAACCTTTCGAAGATCTACACTAAAAGGCTGATTGTCGGCAGTAGATTTTAAATAGAAATAATCCGTGTATATTGCGACTATCAAAGTTTTCGAGTCAAGAAATCCGTCCATACTATAGTCACGCCGCTCAGCACTCGGGAAAAAGAATTCTACATTGTATTTCTTACCAAGATAACTTATACGAAAACAAGCATCGTAGTACCTAAAACCACCTTCAGTATTCAGGATAAAATTAAATTTCTGGATTGGATAAATCGTTTTTTCATAGTAATTGCTAAATGAACAAACAGGGAAGCAACTGGTAAAACTTTTCGTCAATTCTTCTACTTTTCTTTGTGCTTCGCTCTCAGTTTCAAATTCTCCATATTTTGCAATAAAATCTTTACCCCAAGAGTTATCTTGCAAAATGGTTTCTGTGGCTTCGGCAATTTCCAGTTTCGAAAAATACGACTTAACCAATGATGACTCCTTAACTCCGTTGTTGAAATCAGAGAAAGAATTTTGCGATGCTGTTTGAATCTTCTCGAATGCCTGACACAAGCTAATCTTTTGACTAATTACAGCCTGACTAGCGACCAGAATAATTGCTAAAAATGTTAGTTTTTTTCTCATGGTTTTTTATTTTAATATTTGCTTCTATTTTCTCCTCTTGATATTGAACTGCGCCATTTGACTTTAAAAAGGCAATAATTTTCTGATCTGATTTTTTTGCGTTGAATGCATAATCTAATGTAATGTACTCCAAAACTTTCAGGGCAGTAGTTCTATTATTATTTCCAAATGACTTGTTGAGATTTTCAACTTGCCGGCATTCAAATCTCTTACCAGAAGGCTACCCGTAATTCGAGAGTTGGTTTTTTTGATATCCGCGTTTTATTTAAAGTTTGGCTTCAAAGATAAATACATTTTTTGGGATTATCAAGGTTTCATTTACATATTTCAACGTTTATAAAAAATGTATTCAGTTATGTGGAAACGAGGGAGATAAAAAACGTGGGTAATTCAAAAGTTCATTTTGAATTACCCACGTTATCTTTCTCAGCGCTGCCGCTTTATTGCAACGATTTTATTCTTTCAGTTCTGTTTATTTAACTACCTCAGCTGCCGCACGATTGTATCGTGTGGCAAAAACTTTTATTGGGATAGGCGCTTAGAGCGCACTGTTTAAATGATTATCAGAGAGCATTTTATGTAGTATGAAAATCACATTTGTGGTTCAATTCTGCTATATCTTTGAATAAATAGTTAATATTACAATTGCCTCCCCGTTTACGG
>JBBQMQ010000243.1:0-6694 GCA_038329115.1 Bacteroidales bacterium | reverse complement strand
GATAATAGACAAATCCAAGGTTTGAAGTTGTAGTAGCCGATTCCAGTACGATATAATCAGCTGTTTCCGATAGCTTATTTTGTATGTTCTCATCCTGAAGCGGCTCTGAAATGGAAGAACAGCCCATCAAAATACCTATTAAACAGATAGCAAGTGTAAACTTGAAAAATCTCAAATATTCAATCATAAAGCGTCAATCTATTTAAATCCCATTTATTTCAACCATTTATCCAACCATTCAAAATAGGTACGTTGCCAGAGAATTCCATTTTGAGGTTGTAGCACCCAATGATTTTCATCCGGGAAAATAAGCATTTCAGCCGGAACACCACGCAATACAGCGGCATTGAATGCGGCCATACCTTGTGAAGCCAGGATGCGATAATCTTTTTCGCCATGAATAACCAAAATAGGCGTATCCCATTTATCAACAAATAAATGTGGTGAGTTAGCGTATGACTTTTGTGCTACTGCATTGTTTTTATCCCAATAAGCACCACCTAAATCCCAATTTACAAACCACATTTCTTCCGTTTCGAGGTATTGTTGCGGAAGATTGAACATACCGTCGTGCGCCAGAAATGCTTTGAAGCGTTTGTTGTGATGACCGGCCAACCAGTAAACGGAGAAACCACCGTAGCTTGCACCCACACAACCTAATTTATCTTTATTGACGAACGGTTCTTTTGCCATGGCATCAATCGCAGAGTAATAATCCAGCATATTCTGTCCACCATAATCACCACTGATCTGAGTGAGCCATTCCATACCGAAACTAGGCAATCCGCGACGGTTTGGTGCCACGATAATATAATCGTTGGCTGCCATCAGTTGTAAATTCCAGCGGTACGACCAAAACTGACTGACAGTTGATTGAGGACCTCCCTCGCAGAAAAGTAAGGTCGGATATTTTTTAGTTGCATCAAAATTTGGTGGATAAACCACCCAGGTTAGCATTTGCTTGTGGTCGGTGGTTTCAATCCAACGTTCTTCTACTTTTCCCATTTCAAGTTGGGATAAAATATCTTTGTTTTCGAATGAAAGTTCGGTTTCAGCTCCATTTTCAGTATTGACAGCATATATTTCGTCCGGTTTGCTCATGGAGTGTTTTACTGCAACCAATTTGTCGTTTGTAGGAATTACCAACGAATAATCATGAATACCTTTGGTTATTTGAATAATTTTCTTGTCAGCAATATCTGCACGATAAATCTGAGTGAGAGCATGCCAACAACTTACAAGATAAATTGATTTGCTGTCGGCTGACCACGCCAATCCAGTCGAATTTTGATCAAAATCTTTTGAAAAATCAGTTTTCTCACCACTTTCTATATTCATGACAAACAAGCGACTTTTATCTGACTCGTAACCATCGTGTTCCATACTTTCCCATGCCAACCATTTTCCGTCGGGTGAGAAAACCGGATTTTGGTCGTAACCCATCATACCGAGAGTTTTGTTTTCAGTTTTTCCGGTTTTTAAGTCATAAAAATAAATGTCGGAATTCGTTGAAAGCGCATAAGCTTTTCCGGTTTTTTTGCGGCAGGTGTAGGCTACCGTTTTTCCATCCGGACTCCAGGCAAGTTGTTCTATTCCACCAAAAGGTTTCATCGGACTTTCAAATGGTTCGTTTTTTAAAACATCAATTTCATTTTCAATTTTACTGTCTTTGAAATTAGCAATAAACGGATGTGGAACGGTTTGCACCCATTCGTCCCAATGTTTATACATCAAATCATTTACAATCATTCCGCTTGCTTTGGGCAGGTCAGGATATTTGTCAACGGTGCGTTCACCGTATTTTACATCGGCAATAAAAAGAATTTTTGATTCGTCCGGTGAAAATAAAAAGTCATTAATCCCACCTTCGCGTTCCGAAATTTGTTTGCGGTCTGTTCCATCAGCTTTCATCATCCAAAGTTGCATGGTTCCGGTTTCTGATGACAGAAATGCAACATGTTCGCTATCTTTCATCCATTTTGCAGCTGCTTCGCGCGTTGCTGTTTTGGTGATTTGTTTTTTGTCCGTACCATCAATATTCATTACAAAAAGTTCAGAATTTCCTTTGTTCTCTGCAACGCTGTAATAAGAAACGCTATATAGAATCTTCTTTTCATTGGGCGAAACCTGCACGCCGGCTACACGACCAAACGACCAGAGAACTTCAGGTGTCATGCGACCGTTTTTAATTTCAGGATTTTGTTTGCCGATTATCGGCGTTTCATCTTTTGTAGCACACGAAGTGGCTAAAACGGCTACTGCCATAAGCATTGTTTTTATTTTCATGATTATTTTTAAATTTAGAATGTCTGTTTGTTGAGTCAGCAGTCTTATAAAATAGTTTTATTAATGATATGAATTGCAAAAGTAAGATTTTTGTATGAAAATACAAGAAGTTTTATAAACAATCGAAGAATTGAGTGTTATATTTGTTAAATGTTTTAAAATAGAGATTTTACGAAAAATGTTTTGCTCAAAAACTTGAGAATGGGATAGTACGGACAAAAATTAATATAAATGAGAAATTTATTGTTTCCTTTATTTTTTTGTTTTGATGAGAGGATTAAAGAGATTAAAAACTCAAACATTTAACGTTAACGCTAAAAACACAAGAAAATAGCAATTTTAATATAATAAATATAATAAACGAACGAAATTCACGTATTATATCAAGTAAATTAACTCAATAAAGTTAATTTGATATTTTTCTAATCAATAAGTTTAAGTTTTTATGTAAAAAAACACTAACGTATTATATTTTTATTGAACTTTTTGGCTTAAATATCGTTAAACTAGTAATTGCATTTTATTTTAAAGTAAATTTGCTGCGTATGAAGAAATCGACAATCTGGATATTAATTATTTCAATGCTTTTAACTTTTGTAGGGTTAATTGCGCTGCAAGCACGTTACGTGCGGATAAATGCAGAAATGATTGAAAACCAGTTTAATGAGAATGTACAAAGAAGTTTGTTTCAAACAGTAAGTCTTGTTGAAGAAAATGAAGCGCTTGAATATTTAGGGCAAGTTCTTGAAGGAGTTGATTACGAGGGAGCAGAGAATAAATTGTTGAGTCTGGATGCTCAAAATATGAAGCTGAAAAGCAATATTGACAGCATGGCAGAGAATCTGAAGCTAACTTCAGATCAAAAAAACCGACCCACAATACGTTTGTCAACCCGGCATGGTAAAGCTACGATTGAAGAAACATCAAGGTATTTGCAGGAAAAATTTCAACAGAATTTCAAACGTTCAAAAACGATTTTAGACCAGGCTGTTTTTCGTTGGATGAAGGGAATTGACCAAAAAGATATAAGTGAAAGAGTAAATTTTGAAGAATTAGATGGAATTTTAGAAAAAGTGTTTACAAATAATGGAGTTGTTTTACCTTTCTTTTACTCTATTGTAGATATGCAGGGTAAAACCATTTACAGATGCCATAAACATATTCCTCAAAATATAGAAAATGCTCATAATAACGTTTATACGCAGAAACTGTTTCCATTGGAGGAATCGAGTCGGTCAGCATATTTACAGGTTATTTTTCCAACAAAGCAAAATTATATTCTGAATTCAATGAATTTACTTTTGCCATCAATTGCACTGGTATCATTTATATTAATCGTGTTCATTGTAGCTATTATTATCATTTTCAGGCAAAAGCAATTGAACAATATGAAAAACGATTTTGTTAATAATATGACACATGAATTTAAAACACCGATTTCGGTTATTTCATTGGCATCGCAAATGTTACAAGATCAGGGCGTAGGAAAAACACCTGAAACGCTACAACATATTTCAAATGTAATCAGAGATGAAACAAAACGGTTGAGTTTTCAGGTTGAGAAGGTATTGCAAATGGCTATTTTTGAGAAAGATAAGTCTATTTTGAAATTAAATGAAATTCGTATTAATTCATTGGTTTCGGATATCATAGGTAATTTTTCGCTTAAAGTAACGAGCAAAGGAGGTAAAATTACTTCAAAACTGAAAGCTACTTATGACACCTGTTTGATTGATGAAGTACATTTTACCAACGTGATTTTTAATCTAATGGATAACGCTTTAAAGTATGTATCTGACAAACCTTTATTGTTGACCATCGAAACGTGGAATGAAAAGGACAACTTGCTTATTAGTATTGAAGATAATGGAATTGGGATTCACAAGGAAGATATTAAAAGGATTTTCGAAAAATTTTATCGCGTACACACCGGTAATTTACACAATGTGAAAGGTTTTGGGCTGGGTTTAGCGTATGTAAAAAAAATAGTGACAGAACATAAAGGAACAATTAAGGTAGAAAGTGAAATTAATATAGGAACAAAATTTATAATAACAATACCAACACTTAAAAATTAAAATTATGACAGACGAAAAAGTAAAAATCTTGTTATGCGAAGATGATGAAAATCTTGGCATGCTTCTCAGAGAGTATTTGATTACTAAAGGATATGATGCAGATTTGCAGCCTGATGGCGAAGCCGGATACAAGGCATTTTCGCGTAATAAATACGATTTATGTGTACTCGATGTAATGATGCCTAAAAAAGACGGTTTTGCACTTGCTGCTGATATTCGTTCAATGAATTCTGAAGTGCCTATCGTTTTTCTGACTGCTAAGTCAATGAAAGAAGACATTTTACAAGGATTTAAGCTGGGTGCTGACGATTATTTGTCAAAACCATTTAGCATGGAAGAATTGTTGTATCGGATTGAATCAATTTTACGCAGAGTAAAAGGAAAAAGAGCTAAAGATGTGGTAGTTTATGCAATCGGAAGTTTTACTTTTGATGCACAAAAACAACTTCTTATTTATGCCGGTGAAGCTAAAAAGCTGACTACCAAAGAATCTGAATTGTTGAATTTGCTTGCAGCAAATGCTAATAACATTCTGGAACGTAATTTTGCTTTGAAAACAATTTGGGTTGATGATAACTACTTTAATGCACGCAGCATGGATGTGTATATCACTAAATTGCGTAAATTATTGAAAGATGATCAAAATGTAGCTATTATCAATATTCATGGTAAAGGTTATAAATTAATTACTCCACAGGTAAAAGAAGACTAAGCAATTGCAATTGTTTCAATAAAAAAAACCGCCAATCCGGCGGTTTTTTTGTGCTTATAAAGCAAGAATTCTCAGAATTTCATCCGGGTCATCAATAATATACTTGGGAGAAAACTCGGCAAGCTCTTTTCTCGGGCGAAAACCCCATGTCACGCCAATAGCTTCTACACCTGCATTATTTGCCGTTTGCATATCAACGCCGGAATCTCCGATATAAATCACCTGTGTTTTTTTCGTTTTTGAAATTGCCAGAATGTCATGAATAATAGTGGGGTCGGGTTTTACAGCAATGCCTTCGCGCTGACCAAAAACGGCAATAAACAGGATTTCAGGGAAGAAATGTTGAATCAGGTCTTCAGTTCCGCGCTGGTATTTATTGGACGCAACTGCGAGTTGAATTCCTTCTGTTTGTAATTTTTTAAGCAATTCGGGAATTCCGGGATATGGAACGGTTAATTCGGAATTATGCTCGCCGTAATATTCCAGAAAAAGTTTTCTTATTTCTAAAATGTTTTCCTGTGTTTTTTCTCCTTCAGGTAATGCACGTTCAAAAAGTTTACTGATTCCATTGCCAACAAAAAAGCGATATGCAGCTGTTTCGTGGGTTGGAAAACCACATAAATTTAAAGCATAGTTGGTACTAGCAGCCAAATCGGCAACTGTATCGAGCAGTGTTCCGTCAAGATCGAAAATAACAAGTGATTTCATGAATGATGTTAGTTGAAAGTCAAATCGAAAGAAAAATCAAAATCGTTTTTCTAATTCATTCGCAGTAAAAATGGTCATAATTTTCTTTCCATCCGGCGTGAAATTATGATTGGCGCAACCAAAAAGCCGGTCAATCAGGTCAGTCATTTCTTCGTTACTAAGTCGTTGTCCGTTTTTAATTGAAGCAGATTCAGCCAGTGTTAGTGCAATGGTTTCATGCAGGTTTACAGAGATTTTTTCAGCTGTTGTTTTTGCTTTATCCAACATGGAAAGTAATAAATCAATCACGCTCTTAGTACCAACATGAGCTGAAACTCCTTTTATGCATAATGAATTATTTTCCAACTGTTCAAATTCGAATCCAAGTCGGTTTAAATCAGGAATCATCTGTTCAAAAATCAAGGCATTATCTGCACTCAAATCGAGTGTTTCAGGAAAAAGAACCTGCTGTGAAACGGCTTGTTGATTCTCAATCTGATTTAAAAATAAATCAAACAAAACCCGGATATGTGCCCGTTGTTGGTCAATCATCAATAATCCGGATTTGATGCTGGTGATTATATAACGGTTTTTATATTGAAAATTTTCAGCCTGTATTTCCGTGCTTTCAAGAATTTGTTGTTCTTCGTAATTTTCTGTAGAAATTGTACTCTTTGTCTCAAAATCAGCTGTTGGCTGAACAGAAGCCGGCTGTTTTTCAAATCCGCCATATAATTGCTCCCAATCCAGTGTCGGACGTTTGTACGTTGAGGAGGAAAACGGATTGTAATTGGGATTAAAACTGGTTTGCGGCGGACGAATATTTTCAACAGAAATGTTGGATGGAATATCAATAGCACCTTCCTGGTCGAAATCGATGGAAGGAACAATATTAAATTTTCCCAATGATTCTTTGACAACAGCCGAAAGA
>JBBQMQ010000242.1:0-6698 GCA_038329115.1 Bacteroidales bacterium | reverse complement strand
TGACAAAGCAGTTGCTGGAGTTGTAAAAAGCATTGCTGCACAAGCTAAAACTGTGGGTGATGACTATGACAAAATCGAACAGGTTGCTTCCATTTCGGCAAACAATGATGCAGTAATCGGTAAACTGATTGCTGATGCTATGCGCAAAGTTTCGAAAGACGGAGTAATCACTATTGAAGAAGCCAAAGGAACTGACACAACTATTGAAGTTGTAGAAGGTATGCAATTCGACCGCGGTTATATCTCGGCTTATTTCGTTACCAATACCGAAAAAATGGAAGTGGAAATGGAAAAACCATATATCCTGATACACGACAAAAAAATATCGAACCTTAAAGAATTGCTTCCTGTATTGGAACCAGCTGTTCAGTCGGGTCGTCCATTGTTGATTATTGCTGAAGATGTAGACAGCGAAGCGCTGACAACACTGGTTGTAAACCGCTTGCGTGCCAATCTGAAAATTTGTGCCGTAAAAGCTCCTGGCTTTGGCGACCGTCGTAAAGAAATGTTGGAAGACATTGCTGTTCTGACCGGTGGCATTGTTATTTCGGAAGAAAAAGGCATTAAACTGGAGCAAGCAACCCTTGAAATGTTAGGAACTGCCGAAAAAGTAACTGTAAACAAAGATAATACGGTTATTGTAAACGGTGCAGGTTCAAAAGATGCAATTGTAAGTCGTGTTGGACAGATTAAAGCACAAATTGCTTCGACAACTTCGGATTACGATCGTGAAAAGTTGCAGGAACGTTTGGCAAAATTGTCAGGTGGTGTGGCTGTACTTTATGTTGGTGCTGCTTCGGAAGTGGAAATGAAAGAAAAGAAAGATCGTGTGGATGATGCGTTGAGTGCAACCCGCGCTGCCATCGAAGAAGGAATTGTTCCCGGCGGTGGTGTAGCTTATATCCGTGCAATCGATTCGTTGAGTTCAATCAAAGCTGACAACGATGACGAACAAACCGGTATTGAAATTATCAAACGCGCTATTGAAGAGCCGCTTCGCCAGATTGTGGCTAATGCAGGTAAAGAAGGTGCTGTTGTAGTTCAAAAAGTACGTGAAGGTAAAGTTGACTTCGGTTACAATGCCCGCACCGATGTTTATGAAAATTTCTATGCTGCCGGAGTAGTTGATCCTGCTAAAGTTTGCCGTGTAGCCTTGGAAAATGCGGCTTCAATTGCTGGCATGTTCCTGACCACCGAGTGCGTAATCACCGAAAAGAAAGAAGATAACCCAGCTCCTCAAATGCCTATGGGCGGTGGAATGGGTGGAATGATGTAATTTCATATAAAACCTCAAAGCGTGCTTTAGCACCTTTGAGGTTTTATTGATTTTAAAAACTCTTTTGTGTCTTCGACGACAAAAGGTTTTTTCGAAAGAACTATCTTCCCGCAGGCGCAACCCTGTGGATTCTATATATAAAAGAAAACCCTTGCTGCTTTCGGGCGGCAAGGGTTTTTGATTTATCATCAAACGAATCTTTTTGATAACTGTTCACTGATGACTGTTCACTGATAACTGTTCACTGATTCTTTACCACACCTCAATTTCATCCAAAAAAATCACACTGTCGTTGGTCAAACCTGCCGGATCGGATTCGCAGTTTCCGGCATTTTGAAGAATAAGTTTCAGGTATCTCACTTCAGTTGACGCGAAAATCAGTTCGGGACGAAAGATTTCCCAGGTTGGTAAAGTAGCTTTTGGCATTTCTTTTTGTGCCAATAACTTATAATCCTTACCGTTCAAGGAACCATATAATTTTATTTCAGGTGAAATAATGGCGCACATAGCAGGTGCGTTCAGCACTCCGACTGAAAAACGCTGAATTGATTGCACATTTTTCAAATCAACCACCACTTCTGCATCGCCACCTTTGCGAAAAGCCACCCATTGCGTGTAAGTGGCAGTATTTCCAGGAATACCATCGGTCAACGCATTTACATTACCTCCATTGTACCACGTATTTTCAAAGTTTTTGGTGTAATTCAACCCTAACAATTTACTTACAAAAAAAGCTTTAGTAATTGTTCTTCCTTCCGCTTTTCCTTTTTCGTAAGCTGTTGCCGAAATTTCAGCCGATTCCGACAAAATGATTGGTTGATTATAAATTTTGTCTTTGCCTTTAATAGAAAAATGAATTTGTGCATCAGGATTATCGCAGGCCAACGTAACCTGAATTTTATTATCAGCAGTCAGAGTCGACTGGAATTGAACCTCGTAAAAAGCCTTTGAGCAGTTAATATCAAGTTGTTTATACCGTTGAAACTGTGTTTTCATACTATTGCGGAAAATACTCCAGTTTCGGTTTGTTTTACTACTCCACAATACTTCGGACATGGCTGCCAAACGAGGGTAAGCCATATATTCAACACGACGGCTATCTGGCATATATTCAGTCCAAATGTTAGCCTGAGCTCCGAGTATGTGTTTCGCTTCTACATCGGTAAACCCAGCCGGTACAGGTTCATACCGATACACTAAATTCAACGGCAAGTAACCGCCAATTGTAGTCGGCTCGGTAACCGGATCGGATTGGTACTTATCAAAATAGCACGTATTACCGGGCGTCATAATCACATCGTGTCCGGCTTTGGCAGCAGCAATTCCACCAGTAGTTCCACGCCACGACATGACGGTGGCATTCGGAGCTAAACCGCCATCCAGAATTTCGTCCCAACCAATAATTCGGCGACCGTTTACATTCAGAAACTTTTCAATACGTTGGATAAAATAGCTTTGTAGTCCATTTTCATCTTTCAAATTTTCTTTTTTGATAATTGCCTGACATTCTGCAGACTCTTTCCAAAGATCTTTGGGACATTCATCGCCACCAATATGAATATATTTGCTTGGGAAAATAGTCATAATTTCAGTCAACACATCTTCCAGAAAACTGAAAGTGGTATCGCGCGGACAAAACACATCTTTGAAAATGCCCCATTTAGTTGCCACTTTTATCGTTGAATCGTTATTGCACGAAAGATATGGATATGCTGCAAGGGCAGCCTGAGCATGACCCGGCATTTCAATTTCAGGAATTACAGTTATAAATCGTTCGGCTGCATAGGCCACAATCTCACGCGCTTCATCCTGAGTATAAAAACCGCCGCAAGGTTTACCATCATACAATTGTGGGAAACGTTCAAAATAATATCCAACAATTGTTTCATCGCGCTTCGAACCAATTTGGGTAAGTTTCGGATATTTCTTTATCTCAATTCTCCAACCCTGATCGTCGGTTAAATGCCAGTGAAACGTATTCAGTTTATGAATAGCCATGGCATCAATGTATTTTTTGATAAATTCAATTGAAAAAAAATGTCTGCATACATCCAAATGCAAACCACGATAGGCAAACCTCGGCGAATCAGAAATAGTTACACAGGATGCTGTCCATTTTACTTGTTGAATTTTGCTTTTTCCATATATTTCAGTTGGCAATAACTGATATAAAGTTTGTAATCCGTAGAAAAAACCATTGGCAGCCTGAGACTGAATCCGAATGGTTTTAGGCGATACAAATAGTTTGTAAGCTTCAGGATTTGATTCTGTTATGGACTGGAAAATAATTGCATTTATCGAATCTCTATTTTCAATGTTTTTAACCTGCAGTTTCATGCCGGAAACGATTTCCATTTGAGTGGAAAACTGCTGTGCCAGTTTCAAAACCGCAGCTTGCTTAAAATCACACAATACAACCGTTTTAGTATTGATCTTGAATGCCCCTTCAGCGGGAATCAGTTGCAGAGGATAAGGAATAATAGTATATTTTCCGCCTTTCATATATGAAAATGAACTGCTACCAACAATGAGAAATAAACAAAGGAGACCTCGAAGAAATGATGATGAAGTTTTTATCATAGAATATCAAATTATAAATTAATGTTCCACAAATATACAGATTTTTAATTTATCAAACCTAAAAATTCATACCAAAATAAAGAAAATCCCGAATAGTTTAATCGTTAAACCGCAAAAGCGATTAAATCCCGAAAAATTATTTTATTATATATCAATTATATACGAACAATTACTTGATTTGAATAAAAAAAATTGCCAACTTGGGCTATCAAAAAAAAATAAATCCTTACTTTAGTGCTCTGAAAACTATCAATAAATTAGCATGTTAATAATTGGAATTGCAGGCGGAACCGGCTCGGGAAAGACAACCGTCGTACGTAAAATTTTGGAACGTTTGCCCGAAGGCGAAGTAGTGATTCTTCCTCAGGATTCGTATTATCGAGATAGCGGACATCTGCCGTTGGAAGAACGACTTGAAATTAACTTCGACCATCCCGATTCCATCGAATTTGAATTATTAGTCAGGCATCTGAAAGACCTGAGAAAAGGCAAAACGATAGAACAACCCATTTATTCGTACCTTACCTGCACTCGTGCAGATGAAACAATTCCCATCAACCCTTGCCATGTAATTATTATTGAAGGAATTCTGGTATTATCAAATCCGGAACTCCGTAAAATGATGGACTTGAAAGTTTTTGTTGATGCTGATGCCGATGACCGCTTAATGCGCGTAATTAACAGGGATATTATTGAACGCGGACGATCGGTAAACAAAGTAATGGAACGCTACGAATGCACCGTAAAACCAATGCATTTACAATTTATCGAACCTTCGAAACGCTTTGCCGATCTAATAATTCCGCAAGGTGGAAATAACCATATTGCAATTGATATTCTGACAAAATATATCGAAAACAAACTAATTGAACCAAAACAACCCCTGACCCCTAAAGGGGAAAAAGAATAGTTTCGTTTTTTTTAAAATTTTTTATAACTTGGAAATAAAGCACTTACAAAAAATCAATGCCAACTTCAACTCTCTTTTAGGGACTGGGGGTTGCTTTTAATTTGAAGAACTATGCTGAAAAAAGACCTGCCAAACATCATGTTTCTGGATATAGAAACAGTGCCTCAAACATCAGATTTTTCTGAATTATCGGAAGAGCTGGCACATTTATGGGAAGAAAAATTCAGGTTAATTCACAAACGAATGCCCGAAAAATATGCTGAAGAGACAACAGCAGCACAAGGTTTTAACACCAGTGCAGGCATTTATTCCGAATTCGGAAAAATTGTTTGTATTTCGGTTGGGTTTATTTATCTGAAAGGCGAAGGGATTCATTTCCGCACAAAATCTTTTGCAGGTGACGATGAAAAACAAATTCTTAAGGATTTTGCGGAATTAATTGTAAAATTTTGCTCAACCAAAGATCATACTCTTTGCGGACATAACATTAAAGAGTTTGACATCCCCTACATTTGCCGCCGCATGCTGATAAATGACATAAAATTGCCTTTTATTTTTCAGATTGCCGGGAAAAAACCATGGGAGATAGCCTTTATCGATACACTTGAATTATGGAAATTTGGTGACTACAAAAACTACACGTCGTTAAAGCTTCTGACTGCTGTATTTGGAGTCCCTACTCCTAAAGACGATATTGATGGAAGTCAGGTTGCACGGGTTTATTACGAAGATAAAAATCTGGAACGTATAGCCGTATATTGCCAAAAAGATGTGGTTGCCACTGCCCAGGTTTTTCTGCGTATGAATGGATTTGAATTAATAAAAACTGAGAATATTGAATATCTGAACAATTAATAATTCAAAAATAAACATTTTTTAAAAACAAATTATGCGGTTTTTAAAGAAAAATGTACTATTTTTGATAAACAGAGAATAATAAAGGGGCAACTTTTTAGCTTTCCTGTTTGTTTATTGTCAACTAGTCTGAATAGGGCAGGTTATTTATTTTCTATTTGTTCATTCTCAAGATTGATTATGCAACACAAATACCATCTAATTTTACTACTTTTTTCAGGTCTTTTGTTTAATTCCTGCCTTCATAAAAAAATTGAGGTGCCGCCCACTCCTGTTTCTTTTGATTTAAAAAACATTATTACTTCCGACACACTTCGTGTAGCCACCATGTACGGTTCCACTTCCTATTTTTTGTTTCGCGATGAATTAATGGGATTTGACTATGAAATGGCCGAAAATCTGGCAACTTACCTGAATGTGAATCTGAAATTCACAATTGCCAGAAACGAAACTGAAATGATTGAAATGCTTCAGCAACGTAAAGTTGATATCGTTTCCTACAACATGATTGAGACAAAAGGACTAAAAAACCTGTTTAATTTTGTGCTTCCCCAGTCCGAGTCCTATCAGGTTTTAGTTCAAAATATGGGAAGTAAATCCATTTCGAATGTAACAGAACTGGCCGGAAAAAGCGTTTATGTCCCAGCTAACAGTATATTTTTAAACCGGTTGGAAAATTTAAATGAAGAAATTGGTGGTACAATTAAGATAGTGATTGCCAATGATTCTCTGACTGTTGATGATTTAATTGACATGGTGGGTGAGAAAAAAATAAAATATACACTCGCTTATCACAACGTTGCATTACTTCACAAATCGTATAACAAAAATCTTGATTGCCGCATGTCTGTAGGTTTTGACCAGCATAACGGCTGGTTAATCAGGAATTCAAGTCTGGAATTAAAAAAATCAATCGAAAAGTGGGAAAAACTTTCTGAGACACAGACAGCACAGGCAGGATTTTTCAGCAAATACTGGGAAAGCAGTCCTTATGCCGCTATGCGTAAGGTTCGGATTCCGAAAGGATCTATTTCACCTTACGATAATTTTTTTAAAAAATATGCTGCTATCATTAAC
>JBBQMQ010000241.1:0-6730 GCA_038329115.1 Bacteroidales bacterium | reverse complement strand
ACCTGAACCGCCACCACCAGTAAAGCTAATTGTTGGAGCTATCGAAAATCCTCCAGTGTTCAAGCCTAACGTTATTGAACTGACAGCATTTGCTGTTATAACCGCTGTTCCGGTAGCTCCACCACGAACAGTATTCCAACTGGCAGCAGAGCTCCAGGCTCCAGTTGCTCCACCTTGCCAATAATAAGCTCTTTGAGCGAAAAACTGCATAGATAATAGTACCATGCAACATAATGTAATTGTTTTTTTCATAAGATTGAATTTTAAAATTATTATTATAATTGTTTTAAATGATTAAGAATTTTACTGTATTGTTTTTATTTGGCAATAATGCGTTTAGGAAATACAAACCGGGTAATAAATGATCTGAATTAAAATCATAATACCCTTCAGCATTTACACTCATATTTTTGAGTACATTTCCAGTCATAGAAATTAATGAAATTTTTACTTTTTGATTTTCTGTATTGTTCAGAAAGAATCGAATTTTTTCACCTGAGTTGATTGGATTGGATAGCAACCTTAATGAATACTCATTTTTCAACGTAATTTGTTCAACATTAGTCAAAAGTGTATTTATTGTTGTACTATCCATATTATATCCTTGAATATTGTCTAACAAGATATCTCCTGCGCCATCATTCAAAAAGCCAATTTTACTAAGATTAGCCACTTTAGTCAAAAACACAGCATGCGAAATCTTTAAAGTGTCATTTATATACACATCATACTTATCAGAACCAACATTGGCAACAATCTTTACTAAGTACCAAGTATCTGCTTTAACTGTTTGCACAGTTGTATATGCAGTTCCGTTTTGGGCTTGCAAAGTGCCATTCACCAGCTTTAATTCAAATGCTTTTACACTTTTTCTATCAGCAACTTGCATCACCGTTTTTGTTCCGGTTATTGCTTTAAAGTTGACCAGTGCAGAAAAGCTTACTGTATTAAACATTGGGTTAAATGTGTTGTAGGAACAGCTTGCTCCAGCTATTCGCAAGAATCTATTCCCTGGAATGGAATCAACTTTTACTGTATTTGTATTCGATGTCCAGCCAATTGGATTCTTGTCAATTAAAGAATTGCTAAATGAATAAAATAAATCCGTTTTGTCAGCAGACGCATTCAGATTATCAAAATACGATGTTCCTATGCTGTTTGCGTCAATTGAAAGTTGAAGGGATGCAAAATTTGATACGTTGGCTAATAATGTTGCCTGAGAAATTTTTAAAATATCGTTTATATAAAGGTCAGTCTTTTTGGTGTCTGTATTTAAAACCAACTTAATTTTATACCAGTTTCCTGTTATATATGACTGAACAATAGTAGGGTTGCCAACATTTGTATCTAACAGGATACTACCATTACTAAAGGATAAAGATGTAGCTACGATTCCATTATGATCCACTATCTTAGTAGCTAATTTATAACCGGATGTTTGGTCACATCTTAAATTGTATTCAACTATTACTTTCCCACTTATCTGCTCAAAAGCCCTGGTGGCTTTAATGGATTGACCCGAAGTTGATTTATTGAAACAAACACTCCTGTCGCCAGCCAAACTTGCTAAATCAACCGTTGAGATTACTCCTGAAGCATTTTCAGTAACCCAACCAGATGGTATAGTGCCAATTGAGGTAGAATTATAATTCTCTGACAAAACTTTCAAGGTTCTGATATCGGTATATTCCGATGACAACCCGGCATTTGTCATTACAACCTTGGCTGTTGCAGGCCAATTATCATCAGTTGTTACCAAAGGGGTCTGTACAATACAGTTTGTGCCTTTATTCCAAAATTGATTTTTGTTAGAGTATGTGTTAGTGACTGTGATATTAAACTTATCAGCTGTAGAGATATTTATATTGACATTTGCATCATCAACTACATTGCACTTAGCTGTGTACCACGAAGCGCCATTATCAAAATATAGCCCGTTATCTCCTGTAGTAACAATATAATTGCTATCAACTACTGATTTGGAAACCGATCCGGTATTATCTTGTGAGCCCAATAAATAAACCCCACCCGAATCATCCATTTCAGTAAGAATATTATGAATATAGTTACTTGAAATTCGGTTATTTTTCATTACTGAGGTATTATAGGTTGTCCAGCCCCAACCTACATGTATAGCACCACTTGCCATGTTTCCTATGTCATTGTGAACAATATTCATACTCTGTGGAAAATTTGCGCCTATGGCATGTCCCGACATATATTCTACTGCGCATTTGTCTATTAGGTTATTACTCACTTCATTATTTATCATCCGAAGTTTCACATCGGGTTGTAACATATCATTCTCTGTTCCTGGTTGATTCCAAGCGTAATAGTCTCCCACTTGTATTGGGTTGGCTGAGATGTCTTTAAACACACAACCTTTGATAGCATTATTCTGACATCCAGCATACATACTGATGCCATTGCCTCCTAAATGAGTAAATGTACATCGTTCAAATACTAAGTTAGTTGCATTTTTCAATACAACGGCAGAACCTGAGATAATTCGTTCACCTCTTCCCGAATTACGCACAACCGCATTTTGGGCATCGCTATAACCATCATTACTACTTGGATAATTCCATGTAGTGTGTTGAAAACTTATTCCTCTAAAAATAATATCATGTATCTTTGACTCCGAAGTTGTTCCCTGAGCGATGATTAATTGCTCCAATAATGGCGCATAGATATCTGTCTTGTTAATGTCTTCGCCGTTAAATGGTTTGTAGAAAAAAGTATAACTTCCACCTCCGATATTTCCAGATTTATCTAAATACCATTCCCCCTCAGTATCAAGAAACTCATAAGCATTCTCTATAAACCAGGGAATTTTAGTTGTTGTGAAACTCGGACTCCCAATGGATGTCATACCTTTATTCATACAATAAAACCATCCTGGTTTCTTCATTGTCAATAATGCTGTAGCTCCATTTTGTGAAATTGAATTAATTCCACAGCGAGGTGTTGTCCAACTAATCTTATATACCAATTCCATATCAGATGGGTTCTTCCAGTTCAATACACTTAAATCAGATGTGCTTACTCCCGTAGTGTCAAGTGATAAAATGGGTAATGGTATTAATGATTTCGCTCTCTCTCCTCTGCGGTTATCAATGAATAGTTGTCGGGTTACAATTGAACCGCCCGCCGATGCTTTGTATATATTTTTCACAGCATCGAAAAGTGCCCAGTTTGTAATTTTACGCCCACCGCTTATAATGGGTATTTCGCCGGGAAACGCCGTATAAATAATTTTATAACCATTTGCTCCTGAGTCATTTTCATCAAATATTACAGAACTTGAGATTAAATGGATTCCACCTCTTAGGTACACATAAATATCCCCTGTCATGGTTGTATTTAATGTGCGTATTACCGAACGAGCTTTGTCAATGCTACGAAAAGCTGTTAAAGGCGTTTTCCCATTGTTTATATTTATTCCTATTACCGGATCTACATAATATACAGCTAGTGTTCCTGCTTTTGCTGAAGATACGGCTAATATAAGTACAAATCCCAAAAGAAATAATCTTTTCAGTCCGAATTTAAGGTTGTTACAATTCATTGTTGTGATTAATTAGTAACAGTGATATTTAAATCGCGTATAACTTCGGTTTCATTGCCATTTATTACATTTTTAGCAACGAAAACCACATGATAAACTCCAGCCTTTTTATAGATCTTTTGTGTGCTTGTTATTATGTTATCTGATACAGTCTTAATGGGGAGGGATTTATCTGTAGTAAAATACATTAAATTTAAAGCCCTGGAAATAATCCAATCTTCGTTATCAGGCGATTTTGCAGGTCCACCATTTATACTTATTTGAGCTGCAGTACTACCTATTGTCCAAATATTTGAATTGTTTTTGATGTTTACAATGCTGAACAGTGGGCTCAATGATTTATTGATTAGATAAAACACATTGTACTTATTCCCATTTGGCAAAGTATTGTCTATTGTCAAATTGGTAATATACCAATAGCGTTGTGCTTGAACTGTATCACTCACATCTTTATACAAAAAAGCTAAATAGGTGGGTTTTCCTGCATATTTAATTGCAAGATCTGTAATATCAACCACTCCCGTATTCAACGAATTAGTTCCGGGAACTTTGGGTAACTTAAACCTGGATGTTATATCTTCCCAAGCATCCATAGAAGTACGTGCTACTGCTGCTGAATCAATTTTGTAACCAGCTGCTGGTGTAATAAAATTGCCGGAAATCAGAACTCTCAAGGTATTTTGTTGCAAGGTAGAATCTGTTGCTCCCTCAGTTAATCTTGAGCTGAATGACATAGTAACTTTGCCAATAGGCGCAGTTGTTAAATTTCTATTTTCGTATATATAACCCGAATCCCCTGAAAAATAATGAATATAATCTGGATTACCATTGATTTTAAAGGTTACTGTATCACCCACTTTATAGGTAGTTTTATCTACTGAAATAGTGAAATCAGTTGGTGTTATTAAGTCCATTTTCGTACAAGAAAAAATGAACAGTATTAATATCGGGAAAATCACTAATTTATATTTTTTCATGCTGTTTTTATTTTAGAACCAAGAACAAAGAGCCAAGAACAAAGACTTGTACAGATAACTATCGACACATTTCTTTGCATGATCTTTTACTCATAGGTGTTTATCTGTTTATGTTTAAATATTTTTAATTCATTAAATTTAGCCAGTAGTTTGACTCTATTAATAACTTGGGTTTTGAGTTGCCAATTTATTGACAGACAATTCAGAAGCAGGTATTGGTAATAAAACATTTTTGGCAGATAGGTTTTGTGCTGCAACTGCTGCAAGTGGATATATCGTTTTAACATCAAATGCATAATCACTCATTTGCTTCAAATAAATCCCCCAACGAATAAGATCAGATCGACGGAAACCTTCAAAACACAATTCTCGCATTCGTTCGTCTTGAATAACTGGTCTTAATATCTCTTTTGAGCCTGTTTGAACTGTGCTTAAATCTGCATCTGCCGTAGTTGCCAACACAGCAGTTGCCGATGCTCCAGTACCATTTCCACCCACAAACGAAACAATCGGTGTAGAAGTGTAACCATACCCGGGATATGTCAAATATAGAATAGTAACCTTCCCGCCACTAATAAGAGCTGTAGCCGTTGCACCTGTACCACCACCTCCCGTTAAAACAACCTTTGGCATTGAAGTATAACCACTTCCGGCGGAATTCACAACGAAACTCTTCACGCTTTTGTATGCTCTTTCCCTTATTTGATTGATAGCTGAAATTGCGAGCGTTGTAGGCCCGTTAAGTTCATTTTCTGCTTCTGCAATCATCAATAAAACATCTGAATATCTGAGAATTGGTACATTTTCGTTCGTATTATTCTTGTCTTTATCAACATAAGGTTCATATTCACGTCGCCATTTGGCAGCATTTCTATCATAAATGGTATTGCTTGTAATCGGAACTCTCAATGTATTGGCATCGCCTGTAAGTTTATAATTTGCCATTGCCCAATCACGACGATTATCGAGTGTATAACTTATGGTACCTCCAAAGGAATTAAATAGCCTTGCCGTACCATTCATTTGACCATAACAATAACCGGAATCGAGATTAACACATTGAACACCATTAATATTTCCAATTCTACCTCCTTCTGTATAAGTATTTCTTCCCGGATAATAATATTCAACTTCCCAAATACTCTCTTTAATATCGTATTTATCCTGAGCATAATTAATAAATATTTTTCTAAAGTCTGGATTTAACTGGTGTTCATTATCACTATTAACCAATTTTGCCCAGTACAATACCTTATCATACTTGTTAGCCCGTAGTGGATAGCCCGACCAATACAAATACACTCTTGCAAGTACACCTCGTACTGCCGATCGGTTAATTCTTCCTCCATTTTTAATATCAGTTGCAGTTTTCACTAACTTTTCAGCATTTTCCATGTCGGTTACAATCTGTTGGTAAACAACAGTAGATGGGGTTCGGATTTGAGATACATCATTTACCGATTTAGAAGATTCCAATTTCAAAGGGACATCACCAAACATGCTCACTAAAAGAAAATGATAATATCCACGAAGAAATAACGCCTCACCTTTTATGCTTTTCTTGAAAATGGAGTCTGTAACAACTACATTATCTATATTTTCGAGTAAAACATTTGCACGATATATACCTGAATATAGTGTATTCCAAAGTGAATTTATATTACCATCAGATGGTTCAAATTGATTTATGTTAAAACCAAGTCCCGCTGAACTTGAATAAAATGCTTCATCTGTTCCGATATTTAAACCAATGGGAATTGTATAACTATAGATTGGTCCCAACACATCGTAAACAGCTGTAAGCCCTCTTGACAAATCTTGAGGAGTTTTAAAATAATTTTCGGGTTGTAAAGTATCTGTTGGGTGTAAATCCAGAAACTTATCACATGAAACCAATGTGAAAGTTAGAATAATCAAAATGGTGATGTATTTTTTCATCTGTATAGCAAATTAAAGTTATTACTTATTCAAATTTTGTGTGTTTAAAACTGAGCTTTAAGATTCATATTAAATGTTCGGGCTCTTGGATAAGAGGAAAAATCAAATCCTTGAGTTAAGGCACTATTTCTGACGGATACTTCAGGATCTAAACCAGTATAAGCAGTCCAGGTATAAAGATTCTGACCTGAAAATGCCAATCGCAAGGTGTTTATTTTTAGCACATTCAATAATTTAGCAGGAAAAT
>JBBQMQ010000240.1:0-6741 GCA_038329115.1 Bacteroidales bacterium | reverse complement strand
CTGACTAATCACGATACCCTGATTCTGAGCATAGGCGTGGAATTTGGTACCATTGGGCTGGATGGCGAAGGCGAAGCGGTGAAATATAGCGGGTGTGGGAAGATTGTGGGTGGAAAATAAGTTTTGGGGTTAAAAATGTTTTGAATATCCGGATTTTATAATTTATTGCTATATTTGCAGACCTATTATTTTTTCAAATATTTGCATATAAAATGTAACAACATTTTAAACCTCAACTTTTTCTTTATAATGACTTTATCCATCCATCAAATTATCCTTTTGTATGTCTCTAACTGAAAAAGAAGAATTAGAATTGCTTAGAAATGGATCTAAACAGTCTTTTGATGCCCTTTATTATCGGTATAGTGGCAAGCTGTATAATTTCGTAATGAAAATATCAAAAGGGGATAAATATATTGCAGAAGAATTAGTTCAACGAACTTTTATAAAGATTTGGGAAACAAGAGAATATATCAACCCGGAAAAATCATTCATTTCATACCTTTGCACTATAGCAAAAAATAAGCTTTTAAATGAATATGAACATCAGACTATAAAATTTATTTATCAGGAATATGTGATGTTAAATACAATTGACATAGATAGTAGCACTGAAAAAGAAGTTGATAAACATTTGTTAGAAAAATATATAGATGAACTCACTGACAAATTACCTCCCAAAAGAAAAGAGATTTTTATTTTAAGCCGAAAAGAGGGTCTTTCTAATAAAATGATTGCAAAACAACTTAATATCACTGAAAGTACTATTGAGACACAACTTTCCAAAGCTCTTTCATTCATGAAAAGTCAATTATTGAATCATTATGATCACATTTTATTAATTCTAATAACACTATCGATATTCTATTGTTAAATATCGAACAACAAGTAGTGAAAAATAGATTGATAACTGTATATAATTATATAGGTAAATAATATGCAATATGCAAAAAGAAGAATGTGTTGAAATATTTGAACGTTATATTCAAAATCGTGCAAACAACGATGAGATAAAACGTTTAAGTCAATGGATAAAAGACAATCATGAAATTTCGTTGTGGCTTGAACAACGAATTTTAACTTCATCATCAACCATTGATAGTGAAGTACAAATGCGCATGTTGAAAAACATTGTGGCGGAAATAGATTCAAATACCAAAGAAAATGTAACCTTAAACAAGCAAAGTAATATTCGTTTTCGATTAAATAAGTTGATGCGTGTGGCTGCTTTGTTTTTTCTGCCTGTATTAACGGCAGCCGGGGTGTATTTCTATATGTCAAAAAATAAATCTTCATCGGCTCCTTTAATAATAGCAGTTGAGAGGGGACAAAAAGCGAATATAACATTACCAGACGGAAGTAAAGTGTGGCTAAATTCACAATCGAAACTTACTTATTCGGGAGATTTTAATGTAAAGAAAAGAGAATTGGAATTGGATGGTGAAGCATATTTTGAAGTGGCTCATAATCCAACTAAACCTTTTATTGTTAGAAGTCGTGACATAGCTGTTGAAGCATTAGGTACCGCATTTGGTATGAAAGCTTACAACGAGGATAATCTTATTTCTTCCATACTAATGAGAGGTAAAGTAAAAGTTACAACTCCTAGTGGAGAGTCCATATTAATGCCAAACGAAAGAGTAATGTATGATAAGACCACTCACAAAGCGACTCAAAATACTGTAACGAATGCAACTGATTTTACTGGTTGGATTCATAATGAGTTGAGATTTGAAAATGAGTCTCTTGATGAAATTGCCAAAACCATTCAACGAATATATAATGTAGAGATAATATTTGCATCGGCTCAACTTAAAAATCAACGTTACACCGGAACTGTAAATAATAATAGTTTGGAGAGTGTGCTTAATATAATAACATTAACTTCACCAGTTTCCTTTCAAATAAATAATCAAAAAGTAACCTTATTCGAGAACAATAAATTGTTAGAACATTATAATCCTTAAAAAAAGTATTCTCTCGAATAAAAAACAGTAAGTTGATATTTTATTCGGCTTGCTGTTTTTTTATTTATCGAAACAACGTTAAATATAATATTTGAGTAGTGGAAACTTTTTATCAATCTGTATACTTAATATCCAACCTGTAATTCTAATATCTTTAAACATATATAATAATGGAAAGAAAAATCATCACAAACCCCATGAAGAAAATTTTGCTAAAGGGATGTCTACTCCTATTCCTTACATTGTTTTCACCTTTATTAAATGCACAAATCACTATCAATGTGCAAAATCAATCCATAAAAGAAATTTTAAAAGTAATTGAGTCGAAAAGTGAATATAGGTTTTTTTATAACGAGGGTTTAAAAGGACTTGATAAAATTATTTCATTTAAAGTAAAGAATATTGCAATCGACAAAACTGTGTCTACAATATTAATTAATACGGATATATCATATAGACTTGAAAAAAACAATTTGGTGGTGCTGTTTGCTAAAACAAATACAAATGCAACTCAAATTGAAAACAAAAAAATCACCGGCTTGGTAACCGATGATAAAGGCGATCCCATTATTGGTGCTTCCATAATTGTTAAAGGCACAAATACCGGAACAATAACAAATATCGATGGTAAGTTTTCTTTTGAAGCTACTGATCAATCAGAAATTATTATTTCTTATATTGGATTTAAACAGGCTGCTTTTAAAGTAGGTACAGCTAATAACTACAAAATTTCACTTGAAGAAGATTCCAAAGCACTTGATGAGATTGTTGTAGTCGGTTATGGAACCCAAAAGAAAGGAAACCTTACAGGCTCTGTGTCTAATATCAAATCAGACAAATTAACTATTGCACCTGTTTCCAACGTACAAAATATTTTGGCAGGGCAGTTACCCGGTTTAGTTGCTAAACAATCAACTGGTCAACCAGGGTCTGATAGTCCTATATTAAGTATTCGGGGTTTTGGAGCTCCGCTTTTAATTGTAGATGGTGTTGAAACAAATTTCAACAATATAGATGCATCACAAATTGAATCAATATCTATTCTTAAAGATGGATCAGCCTCTATTTATGGAGCTAGGGCGGGAAATGGAGTTGTATTGATAACTACCAAACGAGGGGTAGATGCAAAGCCAATTGTATCATTAAACACTTCTTATACGCTTCAAGGTGCAACACAAATGTCTCGTCCTCAAAGTTCAGGTCAACGCGCCGAGTGGTCTCGCGAAGCTTATCTCAATGCAGGACTCCCACAATCACAAGTGCCTTATACACCAGAGGAAGTTCAAAAATATTTTGACGGAAACGATCCACATTATTTAAATAGCGATTGGTTTGGGACTTTAACACGTCCGTGGGCGCCTCAACAGAATCATAATGTTTCAGTACGAGGTGGTAATGACAAACTCAAATACTATGGCTTTTTTGGGTATACAGATCAAGAAACAATGATTAGAAATAATGGTGGTAATTATAGCCGCTATAACGTGCAATCAAATACAGATGCAAAAATTACTAATCAAATAACTCTTTCTTTAGATATGTCTTTATCTTACGAGGATAGAAACTTTCCTGTTGTAGGTTTAGCAACTAATAATTTTTGGGATGCATTTTATGAATCAGATCCTAAATATCCTGTATATTTAGATGATCCAACCAAATTATCTTACGGTGGTATTTCTTATGGAAGTGCTTTGTATGCAACAAGCACAAAATATAGCGGTTCAAATGATAATACCACAAAGCAACTCAGAACAGGAGCCTCATTAACCTACGATTTTAAAAATATTAAAGGATTAAAAGCTAAAGCTAATATCAATTATATTGATAACATTGGATTAACTCATTCTTTTACAAAGCAAGCGGACTTTTATTTATATGATGTAGATTTAGCCAAATATACTTGGATTCGATCTTCACAAAATCCAACATCGCTCACGGAAGCTTCAAGTACTGATTATAATATTACTCAACAATATTCATTTATGTACGACAATATATTCAACAAAATACATCATTTGTCAGCTCTTGCTCTGTATGAAAATATAAATTATAGAAATCAATGGTTTTATGCAACAAGAAGTGGATATTTAAGTACTGCTCTCGATCAGTTATTTGCAGGAAACTCTACCACAGCTGCTAATGATGGAGCGGCGAGTGAGATGGGTCGAGTAAGTTGGGTAGGTCGAATCAACTATAGTTACAAAGATAAATATCTGATTGAGACCATTTTCAGAGCAGATGCCTCTGCTAAATTTCCAGCCAATAGTCGTTGGGGATATTTCCCAAGTGTATCATTAGGGTGGATGATTTCGCAAGAGAATTTTATAAAATCACTCAGCTTTGTTGATAACCTTAAGCTTAGAGCAAGTTATGGTCAGTCAGGAAATGATGCTGTAGGCAATTACCAATACTTATCGGGTTATAGTTTTGACGGATCATATAAGTTGGGAGATGTAACTCTACCTACATTATATGTAACAGGTTTAGCCAATCCAATTTTAACCTGGGAAAAAATGAGTATTTCAAATATTGGTATTGATTTTTCATTTTTGAATCATAAAATTTATGGAACTGGCGATGTGTTTTACAGATTGAGAGATGGAATTCCCGGAACTCGTGTGGGGTCGCTTCCTTCAACTTTTGGAGCTACTCTTCCACAAGAAAATCTTAATAGCATTGACACACGGGGATTTGAATTTTTATTGGGAACAACAGGAAAAGCGGGCGATTTTTCATTCGATATTAGTGGCAACATTTCGTGGTCTCGTTCAAAATGGGTGAAATATGATGAACCAACTTTTACCGACCCTGACCAAAAGCGAATTTATCAGCTTACTGGTGAATGGACTGATCGCCAGTTTGGTTACGTGTCCGATAAATTATTTACTTCTCAGGACCAAATAAATGCGTTGCCCTACACTTACAAAGATTTGAATGGGAACGGTTCACTTCGTCCGGGTGATGTAATATACAAAGATTTAAACAATGATAGTATTTTAGATTGGAAAGATCAGAAAGACATAGGTTCAGGTTCAATGCCTCATTGGATGTTTGGTATTAATTCTATATTGAAATATAAGAGTTTTGATTTAACAACGTTGTTTCAAGGAGCTTTTGGATACGATACTTATCTCTATCTTGAAGGAGCTAAAACCGGAATACTTTACGATAACCGTTGGACGGATGTAAACAATAACATTAATGCAATTGTACCCCGTCCGGGTGGATCTCCTTCCAATGGTTTTTATTCTGATTACCGCCTACATCCTACATCTTATTTGCGCCTTAAAAATGCAAGTATTGGTTATGAATTACCAAAACAATTGTTGAGTATAATTGGTATCAGTAAATTCAGAATTTATTTGGCAGGTACTAATTTATTTACCGTAAGCACATTGTCTAAATATGGAATTGACCCCGAAGTTCCGGATGGTAATACTGCCTATTATTATCCTCAGCAACGCACTATTAGTATGGGTTTAAATCTTACTTTTTAATTTTAATCAAAAAATCACTGAAATGAAAAAACTCATTTTTATACTTATATTGGGTATGGCACTTATTCAAACGGCCTGTACCGATGAAACGTTAAATAAGATTCCAATCGATAAATATACTGATGCAGTCGTTTGGTCCGATCCAGCGCTGATCGATGCATTTCTATTAAATCAATATTTATATACACCTGTTTTAATCAATGACGCAACAACGGTGTTTACAAATTGGGCAGGTAGCCCTATGGTAAGGGACAGTAGAGGAACACAAAATAGATATGTGTTTGGAAATAGTGCTCAGGTTATTGGAGCAAGATTGACTTTGGATGTGTCAGATGAAACTAAGCATAACTTATCTGGTCAAGAAAATCTGGCTGGATACAAAGCTTATGGAATATCAGCCGATGGTGGTATGTTGGAGTATTGGGAAAATGCTTATTATACCATTCGCAATTTAAATGATTTTATTACTCGTGTTCCAAACTCTCCTATTTCATCTGAAATAGCAAAACTAAGAGTTGCAGAGGCTAGATTCTTGAGAGCTTTTATCTATTTTTCAATGGTGAAACGTTATGGTGGAGTCCCTTTACTTACGACTGTTCCGCAATTAAATTCGCCCAATGAAATTTTATATCCAAAACGAAATTCAGAAAAAGAAATCTATGATTTTGTAATATCCGAAACAAAAGCCATTGCTGAACCGCTTGCTGCTACAACCGAATATGGAAGACCAACAAAATGGGCTGCATTAGCTTTACAAAGTAGGGCTGCACTTTATGCAGGTAGTATAGCACAGTTTGGACAAGTTCAGTTAAGTGGTTTACTAGGTATTCCAATTGAACAAGCCACTGACTACTATCAAATAGCTTACAATGCTGCTGATTCAATTATCAAAAGTGGAAAATATGCTCTGTACAATCATAATGCAGATAAAGTTCAGAATTTTAAAAATATTTTTCTTATTAAACGAAATAGTGAGGCTATAATGGCAAAGCAACACGATGGAGCTGGATTTATGGATGGAGGATTCAATACTTGGTCGTGGGATGTGATGGAATGTCCAGAACCTTCGGTGTGGGGTAATGGTAATATGAACGGAGTATACCTAGAAATGATTGATGAATTTGAGAACGTTGATGGTCAGACATCCAATAGCCTCGTAGTTTAAACCGCAACAGTTTCATAAATCAGGGTCAAATTTGTGTATGGAAATATGGTTTTGGTATCATTAAGAAAGACACAAAGTTTTTTCACCGCTTCGTTTGCTCGTGGGGTTGAAA
>JBBQMQ010000239.1:0-6760 GCA_038329115.1 Bacteroidales bacterium | reverse complement strand
TGTAACCTTGGGGTTGATTTGTGAACAAAAAGCAAAATTTAATGGATCTTTTTCAAGTATCACATCAGGAGTTTTAACCGATACTGTTTCAGTTCCCGGAGGTAATGACTTTGAAATGCCGGAGATATTAGGAATTGGTCTTAATTATACCTTCAACAAAAAAATATCTGTAGGAATTGATTATTCCATGCAGATGTGGAAAAATGCCAAATTTTTCGGGCAAACAGACAGTTTGACAAATCGTTCAAAATTAGCAATTGGTATTGAGTATATTCCCAAACCAACCGGTCGTAATTTTGCAGATAAAATCAAATACCGCTTAGGATTTAACATGAGTGATTCTTACTTTAAAATAGATGGAGTTATTCCACCTAAAAATTTCGGAGTGAGTGTTGGTATGGGATTGCCACTTTATAACAAAACGAGCGGAACCATTACCATGTTGAATACTTCACTGGAATATGGTAAAATCGGGTCACAAAGTCTATTGCAGGAAGATTATTTGAAGTTAACACTGAATATTGCATTTAACGAACACTGGTTCTTTAAACGCAAACTTTAATAGATTTGACAGAAAAAGCCTGATAGGTTTAATGATATGAAATTCGTAAAAATACATTCTTCAATAAAACATAGCATAACAACTATCCTGACGGTGGTTGTTGTGTTGTTTATTGCGGTTGCCTGTAGCAATGATAAACCAGAAAAAATCAGTGCAGTAGTTGATCGCTCAAAACTCCCGAAACTTCATGCCACCGAAATTACAACCGTTATTTCTGATTCTGGAATAACCCGTTACAGGATTTCAGCACCCCGCTGGGATGTGTATGACAGAGCCAGTCAACCTTATTGGCTTTTCCCCAATGGGATTCATTTTGAGAAGTTTGATCCTAATTTAAAAGTGGATGCCAACATTCATAGCAAATATGCACGTTTCAATGAAAATGAACAATTGTGGGAACTGCGTGGGAAAGTTAAAATGACAAACATTCAGGGCGAATTATTCGAAACGGAACAATTATTCTGGAATCAGCGTGAAGAGCGCTTTTATTCGGATAGTTTAATAAAAATTACGCAAGCAAGTCACATTATTACCGGAATTGGTTTTGAATCGAATCAAACCATGACTCATTATACAATTAAACGGCCACAAGGCGTTTTTCCTGTCAATGAGAATGCAAATAATTCATCTCCCACAACTTCACCTCCGCCAGCAGCTATTAAGCCTTAATGCCAGTACAGATTCAATTATTTCTCAATAAACTAAAAAGAGCCGATTTTCAATGAAAACCGGCTCTTTCTTTGCAATCGTTTATCGATTTATATGTTCGCAATCCGTTTTATTTCTTCAATCATCGCTTTAGCAAATGCTTCTGCCTGTTCAGGTGTGCCTGATTCAGAGTAAATACGAATAATTGGTTCTGTATTGGATTTACGTAAATGAACCCAACCTGTTGGAAAATCTATTTTCACACCATCAATATCATTTACTTCATATTGCGAATAAGCCTTTTTAACAGCCAATAAAACAGCGTCAACATCAATGGAAGGAGTCAGTTGAATTTTGTTTTTAGAAATATAATACTCAGGATATGTTTTACGTAAAGACGAAACAGAAAGCTTCGATTTTGCCAAATGAGTAAGGAATAAGGCAATTCCAACCAATGCATCGCGTCCATAATGACTAGCCGGATAAATCACACCGCCATTGCCTTCGCCACCAATCACGGCATTAGTCGATTTCATGGCTGTCACCACATTTACTTCACCAACAGCAGCTGCTGTATATTTACAGCCATATTTATTGGTTACATCGCGTAAAGCTCTTGTAGAACTTAAATTGGAAACCGTATTCCCAGAAGTATGTTGAAGTACATAATCAGCAATGGATACAAGTGTATATTCTTCGCCAAACATGCTTCCGTCTTCGCAAATAATGGCTAAACGATCAACATCCGGATCGACAACAAAACCCACATCAGCCTTTCCGGATTTCATTAATGCCGATATTTCAGTCAAATGTTCGGGGAGTGGTTCCGGATTGTGCGGAAACTGACCGTTTGGTTCGCAGTATAATTTTTCAATTTTATTTACGCCTAAAGCTTCCAATAATTCAGGAATAACAAACCCACCGACTGAATTCACGCAATCTACTGCAACACTGAAATCAGCAGCTTTGATAGCGTCAACATCTACCAGTTCCAGAGCTAAAACGCTGTCGATATGTTTTTTAGTATAACTGAAATCTTCGGACAATTTGCCTAATTCGTCGACCTGCGAAAATTCAAAACTTTCTTCAGCAGCAATTTTCAATACATTTTCGCCTTCGGCTGCATTCAAAAATTCGCCATGTTCGTTCAACAATTTCAATGCATTCCATTGTTTTGGATTATGACTGGCGGTGAGAATAATTCCACCGGATGCTTTTTCCATAGTCACAGCAATTTCAGTTGTTGGTGTTGTAGCCAATCCAATATTTACAACATCAAATCCCATTCCAAGCAAAGTTCCGATTACCAATTGATTAACCATTTCGCCTGAAATTCGGGCATCGCGGCCAACAACAATTTTATTTGCTTCCGTTTTCTTATTTGCCTTAATCTGAGTAGCATAAGCAGCCGTAAAACGAACAATGTCCAACGGATTAAGTCCATCGCCAACCGGTCCGCCAATTGTGCCTCGGATACCTGAAATTGATTTAATTAATGTCATGTTGCAATAAATTTAAAGTGTTGAAAATTTGACTAATAAAAAAGCACGGAATAGTTAACTTATCCGTGCCTGCTCTTTAAAACATTCAATTATTTCTGAATTTTGATTTTTAAGTCATAACCTAAAGGAGTAACTGAAGTTAAATTATCATTGAACCCCAGTTTTGAAGGAACAATTAATTTTGCTTCCGTATCATTTCTTTTCAAATACGAAGCTGCTTCCTGAAAAGCTTGACAAGTTTGAGCTAAATCTCCGTAAACAAAAACATTTGGACGCGGAAAGTCAATTGTAGACCAATTACTGATTATGACAGAATCCAAACCCAATGTATATTGTTTATATCTTGGAACAACAATATCTTTTAAAGCTAGCGTGTCAGAGCTTTTCAAATCACCATAATTAATCATATGAATATAAAGCCCACTTGCAGGAGTTAGATAATATATATCATTTCCGTCTTTATCAGTCCAAACAGAATCAGCAGGATACGTTTTTACAACCTGTATTTTATTACGTTTTATATAGTCTGCAATCAGAATCTTTTCGTCGTTCAATTGTTCGGCATAAGTTTTAGTATTGTTGCACGAAGAAGTGATCAAAGAAACTAAAATAGTCATTAATAGCAAATAAGAAATTCTTTTCATTTCAGTTTATTTATTTTTGTACAAATATCCGATTAAAAACCGGAAATTAAAAGTTAAGAAAATCAAATAAAGTTATAAGTTACTTCGTAGCCGAAAAGGATTATAAAATGGATTTAAAATCCTTAATCTCAGAAATCACTTTAAAATTTCGATTTGATAAATCAGTGAAGTATATGGTGGTATTAAGTTTTCGTCACCTTTCATTCCGTAAGCTAAATACCATGGTATAATGAATGTTGCACTTTCGCCACGGCGCATGAGTTTTAATCCTTCTTCCAATCCACGAACAAGTTGTTTTTTTCCTAAAACCAGTTCTTTTTCCTCAGTCAGAACTTCTTTGCCATTTAACAGGTACAATTCAATTCGACAGCTAAAAGCATCATTTTTATTTAATAACGGATTGCTATTCAGGTAATTAATCTTATACCAAAATCCTAATTCGTTTTTCTTAAAATCAGGTTTGTTTTTGACATATTTCTGAAGAATACTATCTTCTTTTATCGTGAGCGTTTTATTTATATCCAATAATGTAGCCACATTTTCATCTATCACATTCCCTTTATTGGCTGGGATTTGAGGTGTTGGTTTTGTGCAGGCCATTAATGCAATAGTCAAAACAACTACAAAAATAACAGGAATCCTATTAATCCTCATGTGTATCGTAATTATCTGATATTGGCAATGCTCATAATGTCAGAGAAAACACCGGCAGCTGTTACACCGGCACCGGCACCATAACCCTTAATCATCATTGGGAATTCATTATAACGCTCGGTCGTAATTAAAATTATATTATTACTTCCCTGCAAATCGTAAAATGGATGTGCACTGTCAACTTCCTGCAAACCGACTTTGCAATTGCCATTATCCATGGTTGCCACAAACCGCCAACGTTTTCCTTTCTCAGTCAAAACTTGTCGTTTTTCTTCAAATTCGTCATCCAATTCAGTTACGGAATTCCAAAATTCATCCAGATTTCCGGCAAAATATTTATCGGGAATAAAAAGATTTTTAGATACATCAGCTTGTTCGGTTTTGTAACCGGCTTCGCGCGCTAAAATCACCAATTTGCGAATTACATCTTTTCCACTCAAATCAATTCGTGGATCAGGCTCGGCAAATCCGGCTTCTTTGGCCATCAGAATGGCTTTACTCAACGGTATTTCGCTGCTAATGGTATTAAATATATAATTGAGCGTTCCCGAAAGTACCGCTTCCATTTTACAAATATGATCTCCGCTGTTTATCAGATTATTCATTGTATTGATAATCGGCAAACCCGCACCTACATTGGTTTCAAACAAAAATTTGACACCACGGCGGCGCGAAGTTTCTTTCAGAGTTGCATATTTTTCGTAAGCTGACGAAGCGGCCAGTTTATTGGCAGTCACCACCGAGATATTATTCTCAAGTAAAGTTTGATATAAATCTGAAATTTGTGCATTTGCCGTGCAATCAACAAAAACCGAATTAAAAATATTCAGATTCAGAATTTCTTTGCAAATCAATTCAGGAGAACCATCTACGCCATTCTTCTTTATTTCTTCGGCATAATTATCCAGATTAATTCCATCACGCGAAAACAACATTTTCTTGCTGGATGCAATCCCAACCACATTCAGTTTCAGGCCATTCTGAGCCATCAACTTTTCCTGCTGTTTTTTTATCTGGTTTAATAAACTTCCACCCACTGTACCGATTCCTGCCACGTAAATATTAAGAACCTGATATTCCGAAAGGAAAAATGAATCGTGAATTACGTTCAAAGCTTTACGAAGCGACTTCCGGTCGGTTACAAACGAAATGTTGGTTTCTGAAGCTCCCTGAGCACAGGCTACAACGTTAATCCCGTTCCGACCAAGTGTTCCAAAAAGTTTTCCGGCGATTCCCGGAGTACGTTTCATATTATCACCAACGATAGCTACCGTTGCCAAATCATCTTCTGAAAAAATTTCATTTATTTCGCCTTGCGATATTTCGTAGGCGAATTCCTTACGCAATACTTCAACAGCGAGAACACTATCAGCATTACGAACTCCAATGGAAGTAGTGCTTTCGGAAGAAGCCTGTGAAACCATAAAAACGCTTATGCCGTTTTTAGCCAACACACGGAAAATACGATAATTTACACCGATAACTCCCACCATTCCAAGACCTTGTACGGTAATCAGCGATGTATCGTTTATGGATGAAATTCCTTTAATGGCTTTGCCGGGTTCACCTGTTTTCTCACGCGAAATGTAAGTTCCTTCGGCTTCAGGATTAAAAGTATTTTTGATAATAAGAGGAATGTTTTTATGAAAAACAGGGAAAATTGTAGGAGGATAAATTACTTTCGCTCCAAAATTACAAAGTTCCATTGCTTCTATAAAGCTCAGTTTTTCAATTACATAAGCATTGTCAATAATGCGAGGATCGGCGGTCATAAAACCATCCACATCAGTCCATATTTCGAGAATGGAAGCATGAAGTGCAGCTGCTATAATCGCAGCTGTATAATCCGAACCACCACGTCCTAAATTAGTAATAAAGTTGGTGTTGCAATCGGTAGAAATGAAGCCACCGCAAACGGAAACAGGGTGAATCTGAGCAAACTTCTGTCGGATTAACTCATTGGTCTTTTCAAAATCGACAATGTGCTTATCAAATTGATTCTCAGTTTTAATAAACGTTTTCGCATCGTAATGAACAGCTTTGTTAATGGCATGACTCACAATGATAGACGAAATAGATTCGCCATAACTTACAATGGTATCGGTGATTTTAATGGAAATATCTTTAATCAGAAAAATTCCACGAAAAATATTGGATAAATCGGTGAAATGAACCTGAACTTGTTGAAGGACGGCTTCCTGATTTTCAGGTTTTATCACTCCCTGAATTACTTCAACATGACGCGCCACCATTTCTTCGTATCCGGCAAGGTATGTTTCATCACCATCCGAAGCCAGCTTTGCCACTTTATAAAGCTGGTCTGTTATTCCTGAAAGTGCGGACACAACAACAATTACAGGCTCAGTTTCAGCCTCCACAATTTTCTTCACACTCAAAATTCCATTGACAGAACCTACGGATGTTCCACCGAATTTCAATACCTTCATCGATACAATTATTGTTAAGTTTAAAGTCTGTTTTTACAATTTGCAAAATTAGCTTTTTTTCGGCAATAATTGGCTCTTTTCCCCATTTTTAGCCAAAACTGTTGCTACTTTGCAAAAATTGCGTTACTTTTGCACCGCTTTTGAAATTAAAAGCGGATTGGTCTGGTAGCTCAGCTGGATAGAGCAACGCCCTTCTAAGGCGAAGGTCAAGAGTTCGAATCTCTTCCGGATCACACCAACAAAAATCCTCGCAAACAATTCGTTTGCGGGGATTTTTAGTTAACAGGACAGAGTTGTGATTAA
>JBBQMQ010000238.1:0-6823 GCA_038329115.1 Bacteroidales bacterium | reverse complement strand
GGAATCTTATTTATTGGTTACTTTTGCATCAAACATCAATAACTTGCTGGAAAGAAAATATATACTTTCATCAATCTGGAAAGATGATAATTATTTGAATTCAAGGAGTATGGATGTTTATATCTGTAAATTGCGGAAACTTCTCAGCAAGGATTCACTTATAAACATTGTTAATTCTCACGGAAAGGGATACAAAATCATTGTTTCGAGATAAATGTTCATCCCGAGAATTTAAAGACACTTTTACAATTTATTATTTTATATTTTACTTACAAAAGAAGTAAAAACAAACATTTATTCATACATCAATTTGCATGAAAGTTAAATCGTTATTAATTTCGCTCCTTATTCTATTAACTGCCAGCAGTTTAAATAGTACTACAAAGAAGAATAATCCTACAGCAAAAACAAGCTTAGAATCAACCGAAAAATACAATACCACCAATTTAGGAAAAAATGTATATGTATTTGATCCTAAAATGAATATGAAAAGTATTCAGGTCATTCTTGATACAATTTACAACAAGCAGTCGGGCAAAAAAAGTGAATTTTGCGAAAACCGGTATGCACTATTTTTTAAACCAGGAACTTATCAACTCGATGTAAAAGTAGGATATTATATGCAAGTTTATGGGTTGGGAGAATCACCTGACGATGTGATAATTACAGGAGCAGTTCGGTCAAAATCAACTTCAAAGCAAGGTCATGTTTTATCAAACTTCTGGCGTTCTGCAGAAAACTTAACTATAATTCCGACTATTGATTCTGCCAATATATGGGGTGTTTCGCAGGCAGCTCCGTTGCGTAGAATTCATGTAAAAGGAAACCTGCAATTACACGATGGCGGTTATGCAAGTGGTGGTTTTCTGGCAGATTCAAAAATTGATAGTATTGTTAGTTCCGGCCAGCAACAACAATGGTTCTCGCGAAATACTGATTGGAATAAATGGTTTGGCGGTGCCTGGAATATGATGTTTATGGGAGTTACAAATGCGCCAGTCGGTATATGGCCAGAAAAACCATACACCGTTATAAAAGAAACACCTTTTATCCGCGAAAAACCATATCTTGTTTGGAAAAATAATGGTTATGAAGTGGTTATTCCGGGATTAAAGAAAAATTCGATAGGTTCCGACTGGGGTAATCGGTTGAAAAACGAGAAAAGAATTTCCTTGAATCAATTTTATATTGCTAAACCCGAAATTGACAATGCACAAACAATAAATATCGCTTTAAAGAATGGTAAGAACATTCTCTTCACTCCGGGAATTTACTCAATCGATGTAAGTTTGAAAATTACCCGTCCCGGAACAATCGTTGCCGGAATTGGTTTAGCCACGCTTCAATCGTCCAATGGAAATCCTATTTTTGAACTTGCCGATGTGGATGGAATTTCAATTTGCAGTTTGATGTTTGATGCCGGAAAAATTGTATCGGAGACATTGTTAAAAGTTGGGGAAACATTGTCTAAAAAAAGTCACGAATTAAACCCAACCTTCTTATTCGATGTTTATTTTCGGGTTGGCGGTCCTTTTGAAGGTTCTACAAAGAATTGTCTTGAGATAAACAGCAACAATGTAATCATCGATAATACATGGCTTTGGCGAGCCGACCACGGAAACGGTGTAGGCTGGTCTAAAAACCGGAGTGCAAACGGACTGGTTGTAAATGGTGATAATGTAATTGCTTATGGATTATTTAACGAACACTTTCAGGAATACCAAACTCTTTGGAACGGCAATAACGGTAAAGTTTATTTTTACCAGAGCGAGATGCCGTACGATCCACCAACCATTGATGACTGGAAACACGATGGCAAATATGGTTATGCTTCTTACAAAGTTTCAGATAAAGTAACAAGCCACGAGGCATGGGGTGTAGGAGTATACTGTGTTTTCTACCATGCACCAATGCCGGTGGACGATGCCGTGGAAACTCCGGAGACCTTAGAACGAAACATTCACCACATTGTTACTTTTTGGTTGAATGGAAATAAAGAAAGTTTCATTAAACACATTATCAACCAGAAAGGTGATAGTGTAAATGTTTCGAATAGAAAGGCGACGCTTTAATAACACGTGACTTATTTTTAAATGACTACCGGCTTCTGCGCCCAATGAATTGCCTCAAGGAAAGAAAAAAGGCAATAACAAAATCTGAGCAGTAATTCTTGAGAACATTCCTCAAGGATTTTGGAAAATAATGAGTTACGGTAAGATTGGATATGCTGTACCGCATTTATTTATAAAAGTTGTTATCATACTGATTTTAAAAAGCTTTTGCCCTTTATTAATCTGGCGTCACAAAAGAACTTTATCATACATGGGCATTTATAGAAATCTAGAATTAAATGACTGTTTTGCAAGTGATTAAACTTTTGGAGAATTAGTAAGTAAAATAACAGTTGATGGTTGGATAAAAACTTATAAACTTATTTCAAGAAAAAAATAACAAAAAAAATTTCTCTATCTATTTTGTACTTTCTATGGCAACGGGACTTGGAATTGCATGAATAGAAAAGAAAATGGAACAAATGCATGTTTAGCATTCTTCTATGGTTATTTACAAATGAATAAAGATAAAAAAAACGGTGGAATTTTCAATGAACAGGAAATTCCACCGTTTCTATCTCCAATAATATATCATTTTCGAAATAAATTCAATTTTTGCTCAAAAACAGGTTAAATGAGAAATCTAAACACTTAATAATTATTAATATTTTTACAATAACGTTATTGCCCATATAAATCTTGATCTACAAAACACTGTATGAATGAAACTTATATCAATTGCAACCTCGGGATTGCAAAATATCGACAAAACACTTGAAACCGGTTTTTTAAAGGAAAATATTCGGTCAATAGAAAAATTTGTCGTTCCTTTGCAGCCAATTTTAAAGCAAACAAATATATTCATTTACATGAGCAGTTTATCGCTTTTCCTTACTGTATTCCTTACCGGAATTTCATTGGTGGTTGCCGGATTAGGCATCGCCATTCTCTTAGCACCACAATCATTCAATCTTCAAAAAGGCGAACCTTACGAGTGCGGAATTCCGACTCACGGTACTTCGTGGATGCAGTTTAAAGCAGGTTATTACCTGTATGCCATTCTGTATTTAATGTTTGATGTGGAAACAATATTCCTCTTCCCCTGGGCAACAGTTGTTCGTGATTTGGGTTATCAGGGATTGTACAGTATTATATTCTTTATCGTTATTCTTGGTTTGGGTCTTGCCTATGCCTGGAAGAAAAATGTACTAAAATGGAACTAAAGAACATTCATATAAAAGGAATTCCAACAGAGGAATTCAACGACAACGAGTACCTTGAAAACTATCTCAAAGAACTCGAAGCCAATGGTGTAAATGTGGTTCTCAGCAAAATTGATGAACTCATCAACTGGGGACGTTCAAATTCAATCTGGCCGTTGATTTACGCCACAAGCTGTTGTGGTATTGAGTTTATGGCTACGGCTGCCGCTCACAACGATATTGCCCGTTTTGGTATGGAAGTTACCCGTAACAGTCCACGCCAAGCCGATCTTATGATTGTTGCCGGAACAATGGTTCATAAAATGGCACCACTAATTAAACGTGTTTACGACCAAATGGCTGAACCAAAATATGTATTGGCAATGGGAGCTTGTGCTATTTCGGGAGGTCCTTTTGTAAACTCATATCACGTGGTTAACGGAGTTGATCTGATTATTCCGGTTGATGTATATGTACCGGGTTGTCCACCACGTCCGGAGTCACTTTTTTACGGCTTGATGCAATTGCAACGCAAGATTAAGGTTGAGAAATTTTTGGGAAATAAACAAAGATAAGTCGACCCCTAGCCCCTAAAGGGGAACAAGAAAGGGAGAAAAAGACGATTCTCATTGGATTAAAGAAAAATACAAAATGTAACTAATCTAGTTCCCCTTTAGGGGCTAGGGGTAGATTTTAGAAATATAATGGAAAATATAAAAAAGCTAATACTTAATACTGTAAAAGAAGCAGTTATTGAAGAAAAGCAAAAACTAACGGTAACGGTTGAATATACCAAACTGCATCTGTTGGCTAAAACACTTCGTGACAATGCGGAACTTCCAATGGACACGCTGGTTTTCCTGACCGGTATGGATCGTGGTGAAGAACTGGGTGTAAACTACCTGCTTTGTTCGTCGAAAGACCTTTCGAAAGAAGTTGTTCTGAAAACAGGAACGACAGATCGCGAAAATCCGCTGTTGTATTCTATTACCGATTTATTTGAAACGGCTCATTACAATGAACGCGAAGTATTTGCTTTGTTCGGAATTCGTTTTATCAACAATCCGGATATGCGCCGATTCTTCCTGAACAGCGACTGGGTTGGTTTTCCTTTCCGCAAAGATTACGATGCAAATCCTGAATTAAATCCGCTTAATCTTGAAAGTAAAGAAATCATTGATATTGCTCCACGAATTATGGAAACTGCCGATGGAAAGTTGGTAGAAGAAAATATCAACATTTTTGAAGAAGACGATTATATTATCAATATTGGACCACAACACCCGTCCACTCACGGTGTAATGCATTTCCGCACAGCATTGGATGGCGAAATTGTAAAGAAAATCGATGTTCACAGTGGTTATATTCACCGTGGAATCGAAAAACTGAGCGAAGCACTTACTTACCCTCAAATACTTCATTTTACCGACCGGTTGGATTATCTTTCGGCCAATATCAATCGTCACGGATTGTGTATGGCAATTGAAAAAGCGGCCCAAATTGAAGTTCCCGAACGTGCTCAATATATCCGTACCATTATGGATGAATTGAACCGTATGGATTCGCACTTGTTGGCATGGTCTTGTCAAACCAACGACCTTGGTGCAACTACCGCCTTTATTTACGGAATGCGCGAACGTGAAGTTATCCTTGATATTTTCGAAAAAACCTGTGGTGGACGTTTGATTATCAACCAAAATGTGGTTGGTGGTGTGATGTTCGATATTTATGCCGATTTCCAGAAAGACGTAAAATCTTTCATAATTTATATGCGTGAAAAGCTGAAAGAATATGATCGTTTTTTCTCGCACAATGTGATTGCTCTTGGTCGTATGATTAATATTGGGAATCTTTCTACCGCTGATGCTATCAGTTATGCCGTTACCGGTCCTGCCGGACGTGGTTCGGGCTGGTCGTGCGATATCCGAAAACATATTCCTTATGCGCTTTATGATAAAGTTGAATTCAAAGAAGTGATTCGTACCGAAGGTGATTCGTACGCTCGCTATTTGAACCGGTTGGATGAAATAGAACAATCATTGCATATTATTGAACAACTGATTGACAATATTCCTGAAGGTGATATTTGTGCCAAAGTAAAACCAATTATCCGTCTTCCCGAGGGTGAATATTATTCACGCGTTGAAGCTTGTCGTGGTGAGTTTGGCGTATTTATAGAAAGCCGTGGCGATAAATTCCCATACCGTTTGAAATTCCGTTCTCCTTCTATGGCTCTTGTTTCAGTAATGCCATTGATTTGTAAGAATGAAAAGATTTCCGACTTTATTGGTATCGGTGGTTCAATGGATTATGTAATTCCGGATATAGACAGGTAAGAAGTTTATAGTTGGCAGTTTATAATCGGTAGTAAAATACTGATGACAGCACTTATTAAAATTAATTCGTGTAATTCGTTTTAAATTCGTATAATTCGTACATTTATGATATTAAATTATTCACAACCGTTAGAAGTTACAAACCTGACAAGCTGGTTAGATGCTACTTTACGAAGCAATCTGCCTGAGTTTTGGGTTTTGCTCATCGAGTTTGTTTTGGTAGGTGTTGCTTTTTTGGCTGCTTATGCCGTGATTGCTTTGATCCTTATTTATGCAGAACGCAAAATCACAGCTTTCTTTCAGGCACGTTACGGTCCAAACCGCGTTGGTAAATGGGGTTTGTTGCAGTCTGTTGCCGACATGGTAAAGATTTTGCTGAAAGAAATTGTAAAAATCAATCGTTCAGATAGATTCTTATTTTTTGCAGCTCCATTCTTTATGATTGTGGCTTCCATGCTTACTTTTGGTGCTATTGCTTTTGGCAAAGGACTTCAGGCTATCGATTTTAATATCGGTGTTTTATATGTAACTGCTGTTTCTTCATTAGGAATTATCGGTGTGTTGCTGGCCGGTTGGTCAAGTAATAATAAATATTCAATGATTGGTGCCATGCGAAGCGGTGCGCAGTTCGTAAGTTACGAACTTTCAGCCGGTTTTGCTTTGATGACTATCGTGGTATTGGCTGGAACAATGCAATTTTCGACTATGATTGAAAATCAGCGTTTTTGCTGGAATTTATTCAACGGACATATTTCGTCCATGATTGCCTTTATTATTTACCTGATTTCTGGTCACGCAGAAACAAACCGCGGACCATTCGACTTACCGGAAGCAGAATCGGAATTAACAGCCGGTTATCACACCGAATACTCAGGACTTCAGTTCGGATTCTATTATTTGGCCGAATATCTGAATATGTTTATCATTGCTTCTATTGCAACTGCAGTATTTTTGGGTGGTTATATGCCGGTTCAGGTAAAAGGTTGGGAAGCATTCAACGGTATCATGGAATACATTCCTTCTTACATTTGGTTCTTCGGAAAAACCGCTGTATTGATTTTCTTAAGCTTATGGGTTCGTTGGTCATTTCCTCGTTTGCGTATCGACCAACTCTTGAATCTGGAATGGAAATACCTGTTGCCGATTAATCTGGTAAATATAGTTATCATGGTAATTATCGTGTTAAGCGGATTGACGTTGGCCGATTTATTTCCGGGTTGGTTTTAAAATGACC
>JBBQMQ010000237.1:0-6843 GCA_038329115.1 Bacteroidales bacterium | reverse complement strand
AAATGCAGGTATTACACCTTCCATTAAGAAGATGATAATTGTCGCAGTCCAAAATATTATTTTCTCTTTTTTCATTTTTATTTGTTTTATGATTGTAATTATGCTTTTTGCAGGTCGTCCTTTACAATGACCGCTAACGGTTGGCGCACTGGCGCAGTAGCGGTTTTGAAACACTAAACTGTCGAGTGCGCACAATGTAAATTTAATGAAATAATGTTTATATCCCCTCTGTCCCCGCTATTGCCGCCAGTGCGCTGTTATAGGTAGGGCGGTTTTCTTATTGTTTGTTTCGTTATATGTCTGCCGATAGTTTACACTTGGTTTTCTACGGAGTATTTTTAGCGGTCTGCGGTGGGCGGGTTGAGCGGTCGCAGTTTAAATTTTTACAGAAGGGAAGGCGTTTTTTTTTCACGCTACGCATACACAGGCGGGTGGGAAAAATGGCAAGCTTATTTGCAGCCAAAAACTTTCGTTCCTTAATCTAAAGCTGCAAATGTGCTTGCCATTGTGGGTTTGCAAGTCTACACCTTACATTTGTTTATGGAATATTGTCGGGTGCTGACTTTTTTGTCTAAGGATATACATTTAGGATAAAATTATAATTATTTAGACGGTCTTGTTAACCCAGTGTGATTAGTTATCAAAAACTCCATTTCAACCGTGCAAAAACAAATCTGCCATAATTTCCATAAAGAGAAGTTGAGTCACCAAAAAAAAGTTGTCCTCCGAGTAGAAATTCAACATTATTAGAGATAGAAAAATTAAAGAAAGGGCCTAGAAAAAAAGACCCGTCAGATGGATCAATTATTCCTGAAAAATCTCCCCGAATTAATGGAGTAATTTGATAAGCTACTTCTGCAAAGATTGAATGTCGGGCTGGAGAAAGATTTTTAGCTGAGACAACCTGACTAAATAAAATATTAGCCTGTGAACTACCTACCTTAATCACACCCGAACTATTATACAAATAAGAAGCATGCAAATAAATCTTATTGGGAAATGTGTAATTAATACCTGCCGATCCTGAAACAACCATTTTATCAAAATGAATGTTGTTTCGCGGAAGAAAACTACTTATTTCACCATTAAATCCTGCCTTGCCAAGTAGTATTCCAGACCATCCCGCCCCCAACATATAATCTTTATTCATCCATCCACCAAGGAATTGGTAATCATAATTACCTTTTGTGAAACGGTAGAGTCCTGCAACAATCATCGAATCGGGAGTTTTCCCCGGTTTATATGCTAGTTCTGCTGTTGATGTGCTCCCCGGATAATATTGCAATCGAATTGCATCTGCCCCCGGACGTTCTTCATAATCAAAGTTAAAATACGAATATGCATTAAAAATATCATTGGGATTCCATACTAAATTTTGTCCCCAATTTATACGCTGTCGCCCAACAGTTACTTCCATTTTCCCTTTGATGTATTTTAAAGAAGCGCGGTCTAATGTTGTATGAATGATATAATATGGGCCTTTTGCAACAACTTTCTGAAGATTAAAAAAACTATTACTACTATTAAATAATTGAGAATTATCAGCAAGTTTTATAATCGAATCTCCATAATAAATCCTATTTCTCATTCCAATGTGTAATGCCCAATGTTTATTAGGATGCCATTTAAAATCTTCTCGGTTATGAATTAGATTGATAAAAGACCAATTTGAATTTACATTAACAAATTGGGCAGATTGCATATTTTTTAGATACCCTCCAAGGCTATATTTTTTTTGCTTTACCGAATCAACCGCTGTACCTGTTTGTGCATGGGAAAGTGAGAAAAAAAGACATAGAATTATAGTAAAGGAAAAATAGAATATTTTCTTTTGTTTACTTTTTCGCTGTTTTTGCATCACTAATAATTTTTCCATCTTCAAGAGTAATAATGCGATGAGCTTTGTCCATAACACGCTGATCGTGTGTCGAAAAAATAAAGGTCATTTCTTCCGTTTTATTCATGGTTGCCATCAACTCTAAAAGTATTTCGGTTGATTTGGAATCAAGATTTGCCGTAGGTTCATCTGCAAGAACAAATTTTGGTTTTGAGGCCAAAGCACGTGCAACGGCAACCCGTTGTTGTTGGCCGCCGGATAAATATTTTGGACGGACATTTATTTTATCTTTCATACCCATTAATTCTAATAAATAGGATACACGCTCTAAAGATTCGGTATTCTTCTTATGCTGCAAATCCATAATGAATTCGATATTTTCTTTTACCGTTAAAACAGGGATAAGATTATACGCCTGAAATACAAATCCAATATTTCGAAGTCGAAAATCAACCAGTTGAGAAGCCGATAAACCAGATATGTCTTCCCCTTCAATAATAATCTTTCCTTCTGTTGGTGTATCAAGTCCTCCAATGATATTTAATAGGGTAGTTTTTCCACAGCCGGAAGGACCAACAATGGCGGTAAACTCGCCTTTTTCAAATGAAAGGTTAATACCGTTCAGGGCATTCACAGGAACAATGGTTTCCGTGTATGTTTTGTGCAGTTCTTTAACTTCTATTACAGCCATACATATTATTTTTTTAATTATTCTCCTCTTACAGCTTCTGCTGGATTTAGTTTTATAGCTCTTCTTGCAGGAAGAAGAGATGAAATAAGAGCAATCACAATTACCATAAAAGCAAACTTCGGGTAAAACCCTATATCCAAAACAGGATAAACATGTGAACTAAATCCAATTGCATTTATTCCTTCTGATATAAAAGAAAGATCAATCCCATGTATCCCAAAATAATATACAGTGATAATGCTAATAATAAGTCCAACAATTGATCCTGAAAGAGAAAGAAAAAGTGTTTCGAGTACAATCATACTAAATACCTTCTTTTGATTCATTCCAATACTGAGTAGCATTCCTATTTCACGTGTTCTATCCATAACAGCCATTAGCATTGTATTAATAATTCCAAAAGCTAAAGCAAGTAAGATGATAAAAACGAAAATCATTGACATTTGATTTAACGTCCCTGACATTACTTGCATCATAGGCGATAATTCCAACCATGTTTGCACCTGTAAATTTGGAAATTTTGCCTGTATTTGTCTTTCTAAGCTGTCAGTAATTTCATTGTTTGCCAGCAAAATGTTTATTACCGAAGCATTTCCATTTGGAAACCCAATTGCGTTTTGTAAATCTTTTTTCTTAACAAACACCATCTGTTCGTTATATTCACTATTTTGTAACTTATAAATACCTACAACTTTAAAAGCAAAATAGGTAATTTCTCCAGTATAACTTTGTAGTGTAATAACAATTCTTGAATGTAAATCAGCATGTAATTTTTCAGCTAACTGCTGGCCAATAATAGCAGAGTTTGGAATTTTTTCATCAAAAAAATTCCCTTTAATAATATACTTATTTAGTTCATTTACGGTTTTGAATGATTCGGGGTCAATTCCATTTATCTTGATTCCAAATGAAGTAACAGCCGTTGATGCCATAGCTGTGAGTTGAATACTTGATGTTACTCCTTTTACTCCAGAAAACGAACGTATTGTTTTCTCAATATTTACGGAGTTTTTAATATTCGTTTGTAAATCATAGTTCAATAAAAACTTAGGCTGATTTACCTGAATATGTCCCGTTTCAGTATGAATAGTCGAATTTATTTGCTGGTCGCTCATTCCCTGCATAAACGCATAAGAAAAAATACCGCCCCACAATCCAAGAGCAATGGCTGCAATTACCACAAAGCTTCTTAGCTTGTTTCTCCAGACATTTCTCCATGCAATATTTACTATCATATTATTACTGTTTTAAAGCATCCAAAATTTTAAAGCGTTTAACATAAATAAGTGGATATATGGATGCAACTAATGAAATTATCATTACAGTAATTCCTTGGTTAATGAAAATTTGCGGGTCAAGAGATGCGGGCATTATGGGTTCTATACCAAATTGCTCAAACATTTGGGCGGCAGTCCCCGTTATTTTTACAGGATTCAGATTAAAATAAACTAAGATTGGAAATGATATAATTAATCCAGAAAGAATTCCAATAATTCCAATAAAAAAAGTTTCTAAAAGTAAAATCAAAATCAGGCGAAATCGGTTCATTCCAATAGCAACCATCACTGCAAATTCTTTTCTCCGTTCCATTGTCATCATCAAAATTGTTCCAAATACGCCAAAAGCAATTACGACATAGAGTATAACAAGCATAATAATTCCACCTGCATTATCACCATTAATCTCCTGTGTTAGTGCTTTGTTCATTGTTTGCCATTCCATTACTTCCCAATTTGATGTCCCCAATAAATTTTCAAGATTTTTTTTCGTTTCTTCTATTTGACGAGGTTTATTCAACATCAAACTAATTGAAGTAAAGCGGTCAGGAGCTGCGAATAAATTCTGAGCTGAATGAATTGAAAGGTAAACTAATGCATTATTCATTCTATCATCAGGGAAGTGGAAAATTCCGATAACAGGGAATTGTCCGGCAGCAGTTATGCCCTGAAAACCTTGACCAAGTATAACCATTGTATCGCCCACAGAAAGTTCAAGATAATTTGCAATGCCATCCCCAATTATAATTCCATCAACTTCTTTTGAAAAATAACTTCCTTGTTTTATTTTTTTTGAAATACCATTCATTTGATTTTCCTTTTCAGGGTCAATGCCGATTATCTGTACACCTTTGGTATGCTCACCAGAAGAAGCTAATACAAAAGTTTCTAAACGAGGAATAATTAGGGAAATGTTGTCATTTTTTGTAAGAGCGTTTATCAACTTATCATTATTTTCAAATGAATTGTTAACGGTTGGTTTGTCCCAATAACCTTTGGCATGAATCTGTATATAACCTGTTGAAAAACGGACTGCATTCCCAATCATATTAGCGTATGTTCCCTTTTGCATAGAACGCATACAAATAGACAGTAATACAGCAAGTAAAACAGAAGCAAGTGTAATAAATGTTCTTCGCTTATTGCGCCATAAATTCCGCCATGCTAATTTGAAGTATTGTTTCATGTCAGTTTACTGATTTCATATTTTGTTGTGAAAAGAAATCTTCCTTTATGTTAACATTAAAATTCATAGTCTTAAATTCTAAAGTTGTTTTTTTTCCTTTTTCATTCACTGGGGCAATGGTCAGTTTTGAGGGAAGTTTTCGATCGCCAAACTGCTTTATATCTGTTTGTGTTTCAAGGTTGATCAGTTTTCCATTTTCATCATAGTATTCTGCCTTTAACAAATAATACTCTTTTTTGGCAATGTGTAAAATCACTTTTCCCCAGATAACAGCAGCATCTGGTTTAGGAATGAGTTGTATTTTATAGGTATCATAATTTTCTATCGTATCACTGCCAATCATTGTTTGGTCATAATCATTTACAAGCGAATTTCGTTTTACAACGTCATTATTCGTAAAGTCTGACCCCATCCAGCTTTGTCCCATCATTGAAGGTGGAATACGGATAATCCTGCTTATTGAAGGCAACCAGTTCCACATTTCATTTATGCGTTTCAAAAATACTTGCCCTTTATCTTGTGCCGGCTCTGTAATAAGAATCATACTATAATCATTTCCCATTGACCACGTTTTCATGCTGATGCTTCGCGTCCATTTAGGGCGGACAATAGTCATTGTTGCTTCACTCTGATTGGATTTACCATTCATAAGATTAACAGAATTTAAAACAATTTGTTTCGGATTTGTGTCTTGAGAATAACTAACTGTAGTAAAAAAAAATAAGCACGCAATGAATAAAATCCATATTTTTTGTGAGTTCAAGTTCTTTTTCATATTAATATATTTATGCAAATTTTTTAATAATTAGTTTAACGATATCTTCTACTGGATAAGCATCAGGCATAGTCATCATATTCAACATTATCCCGTCCAATGTACTTCCAAACAATAAAGCTTCTGCTAAAGGGTTTGATGATTTTTTATTTTCAAAATATTTTCCAAAGATTGAAACATACTCATTCACCATTCCCTGCAACATTTTTTCCATCTTTTTGGTGATTTTTTTTTGAAGCAGCAGCATGATAAAAAGACGCCAAAAATCACGTTCCGTATTATAAAGATTTATCATGCCTCTCAATACTTGTTCAAAATCTTTTTTTGTTAAAATACCCTTCTCAGGTATAAATCCAAAATATTTACTCAGCCTAATCAAACTATACTGCATAATTTCATTCAGTAGATCTTCCTTACTTTTGATATAAGTATACATTAATCCTTTCGAGATATTAGCTTTTTTAGCTATCATGGAAATAGTTGCCCCATTGTATCCATTCTCGGAGAATACTTTTAAAGCAGTTTCAATGATGAGAATTCTTTTCCCATCTTTTATTTCTTTTAATTGTTTTGAAGTTCTTGGCGACATATTTATGACTGAACGGTTGGTCAAAATTAAAATAATTTATTTCATCTACCAAATTATTTCACATTTTTTTATGCGAATTATAATTTGGCTACTGAAAATTATTATGACAGAAGGTGCGTAGGGAGATTGCAGCTTATTTGCGAGCCTTTGGTCGTGCGGTGGGTTTTTGAGCGGGCTTGCAAATGTGCTGCAATGTGGGATAGCCAAAACGGCTTTGCCGCAAAAGTGTGGTGGGGTAAAAATTTAAACTTTTTGTGTTCGGCTGAGCGGTCGCCCGAGTGTAGGAAAGTCAGCCACTTATATAGGAACCGAGATGTTTTTGTCTACCTATAAATTGTCTTGAGATGATGTCTGCCCGCCTTACCTATAACGGTTTGGGGCTTTGCGAAGAAGCGGAATTAGAAGCACAAATGTTCAGTTTAGCACAAATGTTTATTAGAATTCCGAATGTTCAATTTAGCACTGAACCCGCTTTTTTGCAAAACCCC
>JBBQMQ010000236.1:0-6877 GCA_038329115.1 Bacteroidales bacterium | reverse complement strand
TTCTATACTATATTCATTATTTTTTACTAACAGAGAATCATATCTTTCAGGGGGTATGGAATAGTTTGAATAATAAAATTTCAGTTTTAAATTCACGCCGCTTTCATTTTTGATTTGGTAATATTTATACTCTCCTGTATGCTCTACACAACTAATACAAACAAAAAAAATAACAAATAACAAAATTGATTTTAGTATCATATTCTTATTTAAAATCATTAGCAAGTATTGTATAAATATTTATCGTTTTATTTTTATCTTCAATAACTTGTTTGTCAAAATATTTCTGTGCAAATGGAGTTTTAGTTTCAATTCCATCTGATTTCCTATATCTTTTCATTAATACTTCATTTGAGATAAAATCAATTGAATCAACATTGTAAATAAAAAAATCTTGTGCTGGAACTCCTGAGCTTTCATAAAATTCGTTGCTATAACTTCCGTCTTCAATGATTAACGAATCAAATCCGCCTAAAAGTTTATAGTTTGAATAAAACTTTAGCTTTAATGTAATATTACTTTCATTTTCAAATTTATAGTACTTAATATTTCTCTCTCCGTCTATACAACTACAAAGATTAAGTGTTATGAAAATATATATTAGAAATGTTACGATATAATCAGTTAGCTTTTTCATACATTTCAAATAGTTTGTCAATGTTTAATAATATTGTTGGATTCCCGTTCTCCGCAGCTTATACCATCCAATGTTCGGCATACTAAACTATAAACTACGGCGAACTGTGATATAAAAATTGATAAGAATTAATTCTTTATTTCTTTTCCGATTCCGGTATTTCTTTTACAGGAGTTACTAGTTCAGGTTCGGGCTTGTTTTCTTCCAACACGAAGCGTTTGTAATATGAAATCATAAGCGTTGTGATGGGAAGTGCGATAATTAAACCAACCATTCCCAGTAGTGACCCCCAAATGGAAAGCGAAAGAAGAATAATGGCAGGATTCAGACCGGTCACCTTTCCCATAATGCGTGGAGTGAGAATCATGTCTTCAAGTACCTGAATAACCACGAAAACGATAGCAATTCCCAACAGAATAGAACCAATGCTCTGGCCTGTTTCGAACGATTGAAGCAATCCTAATATTAAAACAGGAATAATGGCAACGGTTTTCAGATACGGGACCATATTGAGGATTCCAATAAGCAGCCCCATGATAATTGCCAGCGGCAAACCGGTGATGCTGAATCCGACGATAAAAAGTGAACCTACAATAAGAGCAATCAATGCCTGACCCCTGAAATAGCGGTTCATGCCGTTTTCCAAATCAAAAATCACTTCCGTAATCAGCGTTTTATGTTTTGGAGGAATAATTCCCAGCAAGGATGCCGAAATTTTTTCATAATCCAGCAAAATAAAAATGAGGTACAAGAAAACAATAATCACCACCGAAAAACCAAGTATAAAATCCAACGAACCATTGATGAAATCCCACAACTCGGGAGCCAGTTTGCGAACACCGTTCATGATATTTTCATCTTTCAAAAGTGTCTGAAGATTCAGATGGGCAACATAATGCTGGATTTGATGCTGCCACGCAATCGGCAGAAATGAACCTACATTCAGATTATGACTGTATGAAACAACCAGTTGAGATAGCTTTTGTACTTCGACACTTACAATCGGAGCTAATAACAGAATTACGCCTGTAATAACACCAAAAAATAGCAGAAGCGTGGCAATTATAGATAATAACCGGCTTTTGAATCTCAGCTTATATTGAAAAAAAGAAACAATCGGCTGTAATAAATACGCCATCAACCAGGCCACTAAAAACGGCAAAAGTACATTGCTAAGCCGGATAACCAACAAATAGAGCAGCACCAACACACTTAATCCGATAAGTATCCGCACCACACGATCGAAAGTATAAGGTTTTGTATTCATCTGTCTGCCTCTTTAATTCCCCTAAAGGGGAAAATTTAAATAGTATTATTTGATTTAAACTTTATTAAAACAATCCCTACAAATCGGTTCATATTCTGTCATTTCGCCCAGCAAAACCCGTTTATCACTCGCCACCAACCGGTGAGAAACATAAGCCAACGCTCCGCAACGTACGCAAATGGCATGAACTTTATACACATCTTCGGCAATGGCGCAAAGTGCGGGCATCGGTCCAAACGGAATTCCTTTAAAGTCCATATCGAGTCCGGCTATAATAACGCGAATGCCCTGATCGGCCAATTGATTACAAACATCAACCAGTCCTTCGTCAAAAAACTGCGCTTCGTCAATACCGATTACATCCACATCGCCCGACATCAATAAAATACTCCCCGACGAATCAACGGGCGTTGAACGAATCGCGGTGCGGTCGTGCGAAACAACCTCATCTTCGGAATAGCGTGTATCTATTTTCGGTTTGAAAATCTCAACGCGTTGTTTGGCAAAAGTTGCCCGTTTCAACCTCCGTATCAACTCTTCCGTTTTTCCCGAAAACATGGAACCACAAATTACTTCAATACTTCCCCTCTTTTGCTGAATTGGATGGTTTTGTTCAGAATAAATCATCTTATTTTATTGAAAATTAGTTCAACTTCTTTTCTAATCTCTTTGAATATTGTAACTTTACAGCCGAAAACAACATTTTCAATGTAAAGTTTACAAAATACAAGCTGCATTTTGTAAAAAGTAAATTCAATGTTACTTTTTCACGAAAATTTACTCTGCAAAGATAAAAAAATAACAAGGATAGAAATTGATTTTTAAAAAAAAGATATGAACAGAAAGACAATTGTCTCGTTGCTACGCAAAGACATTCAGGAACTGGATATGATTACCGAAGGATTTATGGAAATAAATGAATATCCGAAAGCCATCATCAATTTAGCCTTGCGAAAATCACTGGATATTCAATCTTATATTCAACAATTAGCGGATAATAAACCGGAAACTGAAATCGCTGTCGAGCCGGTAAAAGTTGAAGAAGAACCTGTATCGATTGAAAGCAATATTGAGGCTGTAATGGAATCTGAACCTGAAACGGTTACAGAAACAGAGCCTGAAGAGGATTTAATTGAACTTGTACTTGAGATAATAGAGGAAACTGAGGAAATAACTGAAACCAACAATGGAGTTTCCGAATCAATAGAGATAACGGAAGTTCATACCACCGAAACGATAACTGAAACATCAACCGGAGATTCAAAAACTGTAACTTCTACCGAAAAAATCAGTTCATACACGCAGTCCCGCAACGAGATGCTTTCCAAATCCGAAAACACGATCGGCAGTTTACTCGGCAATAAAAAAATTGATGATATCAAACAAGGCATAAGCATTGGAGACCGTTTTCTGTTTCAGCGCGAATTATTCCGCGGGAACGGTGAGGATATGAATAAAACATTAACCTACATAAACCAGCTGGCTACGTTTGATGAAGTACAATCATTCTTACAATCGAAATATGCATGGGATCCTGATAATGAAACTGTGGAAGATTTTTATCAGATAATCCGCAGAAGATTTTTATAATAATCCTGTAATCATTCAAACTTATAAAGAACGCAAGAATCAAGAGCCAAGAAACAAGACAAAAAATACTGTAAATTAATGTTTTACAAATTATTATGTCAGATTAATTAATTCGTTGTATAGTACAAAGCATCAAAATTATCTTCGTTGCAACATGGACAATTCAAAAAAAAAATCGTCAAAAAATTCTTCACAAAACAATAGTGGTGCTAAATTATATGTAGTGCCCACTCCCATCGGGAATCTGGAGGATATGACTTTCAGAGCTATTCGGATTCTTCAGACTGCCGATTTGATTTTAGCCGAAGATACGCGCACAAGCGGCTTCTTATTAAAGCATTACGAGATTAAAACACCCATGCAATCGCATCATAAATTTAATGAACATAAAACCGTCGAAAACGTTGTACAACGTATCAAAAACGGACAAATGATTGCTTTGATTTCTGATGCGGGAACGCCTGCCATTTCAGATCCGGGCTTTTTGGTTGTACGGCAATGCGTGGAAAACGATATTGAAGTGGAATGCTTACCTGGTGCCACTGCCTTTGTTCCGGCTTTGGTTGCTTCGGGTTTGCCAAACGACAGGTTTTGTTTCGAAGGGTTTTTGCCTCAGAAAAAAGGACGTCAGACTAAATTGAATGAACTGAAAACAGAAGAAAGGACGATGATATTTTACGAATCGCCTTTCCGGCTAGTAAAAACACTAAGTCAGCTTGCCGAAGTGTTCGGAAATGAAAGAAAAGCTTCTGTTTCGAGGGAAATATCTAAGATTTTTGAAGAGACGAAAAGGGGAACTTTAACAGAATTGGCACAGTATTTTACTGATCATACTCCGAAAGGCGAAATTGTTCTGATTGTTGCAGGATTTGAAGAATAACATTACCTTTGCACCCGAAAAAAACAGACCCGAAAAACATTGAAAAAGTTACAGTTAGCTACGATTTCATTGATTCGTCAGGATTGAAAACATTCTTAATAAATTTGTTCTTTTATTTCTATTTTTTCGCACAACTAAAAACTCTTTATTTTTATGAAACCTATTTTTCTAGCGTTAACAATTTTGGTCTTCTTGTTAACTTCGTGCGGCAAACACTCATCTGATTATCAGGCATTAAAAGCAAAGAATGATTCATTAATGAATGCCAAGCAAGCATTGCAAAATGAAGTTGATGGTTATTTCTCGGCCATGAATCAGATAGAGCAGAACATTGAGAAAATTAAAGATACAGAAAACACGATTTCACTTCAACCGGTAGGCAAAGATCTGGATGATGATACACGTACAAAAATCAATGAAGATATGGCTTATCTGAATGAGATGCTACAATCTAACAAAGATGAACTTGCCCGCCTGAAATCAAAGTTGAAAAGAAGCGCTTTTAAATCTACGGAACTTGAACGCACCATTGTTCGATTAACAACTTCACTTGAAGAAGAAAGTACAAAAGTGAATTTATTGCAGACTGAGTTAACAAAAAAAGATTCGCTGATAGTTCAATTAGGCACAACTGTAAATGAATTGGGAAAAAATGTTGACAATCTCACCACTGAAAATAAAACTAAGGATACCCGAATTAAAGATCTCGATGAGACTATACATACTGCCTGGTATGTTTTTGGAACCCGGAGCGAATTGAAAGAACAAAAAATTATTACTTCTGACGGTCTATTTACTTCGCAAAGAGTGCTGCAAAGCGATTTCAATAAAAATTATTTTGTACGTATCGATGCCCGAAATACCAAGTCTATTCCTTTATATTCCACCCATGCCAAGATACTCACCAGTCACCCTAAATCCTCTTACACGCTGGAAAAAGAGAATGGTAATTTTGTTCTTCTTATAGTCGATCCAGCCGATTTCTGGAGTGTAAGTAAATATCTGGTTATCGAAGTGGACTAAAACCCTGATGTCCCCTAACCTAGAATAGAGAACCCCTAACCCCTAAAGGGGAACTGAGATTAGCACTTTCTACATAAATTTAATCTGAATAAGTGATATGAATACACGAGACGGAAGTAACTTCAACTCCCCTTTAGGGGTTAGGGGGTATAAACACGTTTTTCTCGATCTGGACGATACAATATGGGATTTCCACGGCAATGCAAAGGCTGTATTGGAAGAAATATATGACGAACAGAGATTAAGTCAATACTTCAAAAACTTTGATGAATACTTCCGCATTTACGCCAAACGCAACCTGGAATTGTGGGAATTGTACGGCAAGGGAGAGATTACTAAAGAGTTTCTGAATGTGGAACGATTCCGGCATCCCTTATTACAAGCCGGTGTGGATAATATAAAACTTGCGGAACAAACCGGCATTCAGTTTCTTGAAATGCTTCCAACCAAAACTCTGTTGATTCCGTATGCAAAAGAATTGCTTGATTATCTTTCCGCCAAATACCCACTGACCATTGTTTCCAATGGATTTATAGAAGTTCAGTACAAAAAAATGCGCAATTGTAATCTGGAGCAATACTTTACACATGTTGTGCTTTCTGAGGCCGCTAAAGCATTAAAACCTGACAAACGTATATTTGAATATGCATTGGGATTAAACGGCGCAAAGGCTTCTGAAACGATTATGATTGGCGACAGCTACGAAGCAGATGTTGTTGGGGCTAAAAATGCAGGAATTGATCAGATATATTTTAATCCAACTATAATTGAAAATCTTAGAAAAGAAAATCCCCCAACTTTTTCAATTGTAAAGTTGGAGGAAATCCTCAAAATACTTTAATATGAAGCTCTTATAAATATCATTAGGAGCTTTACTATTATTTAGCCAATGAAAACCATGAATTGGCATTTGTTTTATTCACGAATTTAATTACTTGTGGATTAATTATGGCAAAAGTACTCAGGTTAAAATTTGAATTCAATAATCCAACCATTTCTTTCAATCCGGCAACATCTGAATAATAAGCAAGTCCATTTACATCAGCAGTACCTTTATAAGATATTGTGAGACCATTTTTTCCACTTGTACTCAATTTCAAATCCAGATTTCCTTCATTATTAATTTGATTGGTCGTAAATGTAAGTGTCAGTTCAAATGTTTTGCGGATTGTATTATACTTTACAAATAAATTTACATCCTGAGCATTATATTTATCAATACAGGATTGAACAATTGCATCGTAATAGGTCTGAAAATTTGTACTCATATCTTCCCTTTTAAATTTCCAAATAATCACATTTCCAATAAAATATGAAGCCAAATCTGTTGGTCCGGAAAGTTTTATATCTGAATTTTCGACACTTACCAAAGCCGAATTATAAGCATTAAAAGTTAAACTTAGAAATTTATTCCCATCAATCTCTTTCTCTGAATAAAACCTTATACCCGAATGGGTTACAATAAATGTAGCATAGAAAC
>JBBQMQ010000235.1:0-6881 GCA_038329115.1 Bacteroidales bacterium | reverse complement strand
TCCCTATAACACTGATATTGCCAAAGGTATTTTTAGTTTGGGTATTGGTAACGGAACAAACTCAACTGTAACAGGTATATCATTAACAGCTGGAACTCCCTACAACTTTTCGGGTTTAGCCGAATGGTTTAATGGTGGCGATTTACCATCATTTAGTGTTCAATACTCAACTTCTCAGTTTAGCGGTGGTACTACTTTTGGAACTATTGCATTAACATGGAATTCAAGTACTTTAGGATTAAAGTATTTTCCCTTTTCCATGACATTCACACCTGAAACTACTGGAACATATTTTTTACAATTTATACAAACTGCGGGTTTAGTTACTAATGCTGGTGGAATGCTTGGTTTAGCAAATCTTTCATTGACGCCGGCTTCAACCATTAATGTAACCGGTGCTTCCAGTTTCATATATACCGGCTCAGCCCAAGGTCCTTCCAATGTGAGTAAGACTGGTTCAAACGGAGCGGTAACTTATAGTTATATTGGCGTGAATGGCACAAGCTATACGGCTAGTCCAACACCTCCAGCTGCTTTGGGAAGTTATACCGCAACGGCTACTTTAGCAGCTGATGCTACTTATAATGGAGCCACTTCTTCAGCTTATCCTTTTAGCATTTATCCGGTAGTTTCAACTTTTACCGGCACAGGAACTACCAATCTTAGTAGTGGTTCAAATATTACCTACTCACCACTCCCAGCAACTGATTTAGTCGTTTCAAGTGGAGAATTAGTTATTGACCAATCTGTAACCGTTCATTCTGTAGTTGTGAATCCAGGAGCAAAACTGACGTTGAATTCAGGAATTACATTATCAACAGGAACACTAAATCTACAAAGCGATGTTAATGCTTCCGGAACGGTTAACAATGCCATTTTCATAGATAATGGAGGTACGCTCAATTCAACTACTACCAATGTTCAGCAATTTATCACCGGAGCTCGTAACTGGTATGTTTCCAGTCCGGTGACGGGTGCAACGGGAACTACGGTTTTAAATTCATCTACGGCTCCCACCAAACCTTCTTCAATGGTATGGTATGATGAAACTAAAGGTTCTACAACACCATGGACTACCGAAACTTCAACACTTGCTGTTGGAAGAGGATATATTGCTGTAAGTGATGCTACAACACCAAGTACCGATGGAACAATTAAATTTACCGGAGCATTAAATACCGGTTCTAAATCAATAGTTTTAAGTTACTCAGACACACAGGCAAAAAAAGGATTTAATTTAGTTGGCAATCCATATCCATCCTATTTGACATGGACAAAACCAATCGCCGATGCTGCCAATGTACTTACTTCTATCTGGTATCGAACAAAAGATGCAGGTGCATACACATTCTTTACATACAATCCGGTCAGTGGTGAGTCGGTTCCGTCCACTTCTGGAATGACAAGTTATATTCCACCTATGCAAGCATTTTGGGTTCGGGTAAAATCGGCTGCAGGTGGAACATTAAGTTTTGACAATACCATGCGTACCACAGGCGATGGCTCAACCAATAAATTAAAAGTGCCATCTTCTGCTAAATCCATTCAACAAGTTTTGAGATTACAAGTTTCAAACGAAAGAAATAGTGACGAGGCTATTATCTTGTTTAATCCAAATGCTTCAAACGATTTTGATGATTATGATTCTCCAAAAATGAGTAACGCCAATCCGCTTATTCCGGAAATTTATACGACAGTAGGTGCTGAAAACCTTGCAATTAATGGATTAAACAGCATTACATATAATCAAGAAATTCCACTTGGTTTTACACCGAGTTCCTCTACTTCGTTTAGTCTTAAAGTGACGGAATTAAACAATTTTGATCAAGGAACACAAATTCTATTGAAAGACAATACGAGCGGTCTTATTCAAGATATTTCAAATGGAAATCCATACATATTCAACAAGGATACTCAAAATTCTACAACAAATCGTTTTGCTATTATTTTCAAAACACCATCGATAACAACTGGAATAAATCCAGCGAGCGATTCGGACAATAGGAATTCAACGGTCTGGATTTTAAAAAATGAAAATAATCAAATCGCGGTAAATTGTAAAGATATTTCATCAAATTCCAATGTGTCGGTTTACAATGCGCTTGGTCAGAGATTATTGGTTAAACAGTTGACTAAAACAATAACCACTATTGATAATTCATTGGATTCGGGTGTCTATGTGGTGGTTGTTAAGTATGGAAGTAAAACCCTGACCAACAAGATTGTTTTAAATTAATCACTGCAAACAAAGAAACAATAACCGAAAATGAAAGTAAAAGATATTAAATCACAACAAACTATCAAACGAAACTCTTCTACAGCTTCTGGAGGTGAGGTCTATTTCCCTCCGATAATTCAAAGAATAATACTCGATAATGAAATTTCGTTGGTCCTCGCTTCTGATCCTCCAACTTTTGAATCAAAAAATACAACTTACAAGCCTGAGTTTTTCAATAATCAGCCATTTAAAAGATGGGATACTTGAGAAAAGTAATAAAAAAATAATTCAACTTCACTAGTGATATCTAATTATCGTTTGTCTATATTATTACAGGCAAAATATTGACCAATATTTTGCCCTTAAGCCTGAAGAAAATCTAATTCCATTTTTCCATGCATTTTAAAAAGTCGCTTTTTTCTTTTGCTCTGTTCATGCTTGTATGTCAGGTTTCTTTAGCTGATGTCAGTCTGCCCAGGTTTTTCTCGAACAATATGGTATTGCAACGCGATAGGACAATAACTGTGTTTGGAAATGCTTCTGCAAGTGAAACCGCAACAGTTACTTTTAATGGCGCAACAGCTTCTGCAACTGCCGATAGTAATGGAAAATGGGAGGTTAAGCTACCTGCCATGGTTTTTGGCGGTCCTTATACGCTGACTGTTCTGGGAACAACAAACACTATTAATTTTACCAATGTGCTTTTAGGCGATGTTTATATCTGTAGCGGTCAGTCCAATATGGAATTCCGGCTCAATCAGGAAGCATCGTCTGCCACTGAGATTCCGGCTTCTACCAATACAAATATCCGCCTGCTTACCGTTCCAAAGAATTTCAATACCGTTCCACAAACCGATATTCCACAGGCTTCATGGCTTTCGTGCGACCCAAGTTCTTCAGCAACGTTCTCCGCTGTAGCTTACTATTTCGCTAAAAACCTGCAAGCAAACCTGAATATTCCTATCGGACTTATAAGTTCGGCGTGGTATCAAACTTCCATTCGTTCGTGGATGGCATGGGATGAGATGACGACAGTTGATCCCGATTATAAAAAATATGCAAGCCAAACCATTGAACAAGCTTCCGGAAAAACACAAGCAGTTTTTTTGCAGGATGTTTCGGGGTATGCACCATACTGGCCATCAATTCTTTACAATGGAATGATAAATCCGCTGATTAAAACCGGCATCAAAGGAGTTATCTGGTATCAGGGCGAAAACAATGCAAATGAGGCATTAAAATACAAAACGCTTTTTCAGGATATGATTGGCGACTGGCGAAGAAAGTGGGGATATGATTTTAGTTTTATGTGGGTTCAATTAGCCGGTTTTGGCGCTGAAACCACCTCACCGCAAGAAAGCCAATGGGCCGAATTACGCGATGTGCAGAATTATACACTTTCCGTCCCTAAAACAGCACAGGCAGTCATTACAGATTTAGGAGATGTTACCAATATTCATCCAACCAATAAAAAAGATGTCGGATACCGCCTGGCACAATGCGCATTAAAACTAAATTATGGTCAAAACACCTTAGGTTCAGGACCAATATTAAGCAATTCGATTTTTAATTCAAATTCAATTACGCTGGAATTTACTAATACCGGAACCGGACTTGTGGCTAAAAACACAGGTGCTTTAACCGGATTTACCATTGCCGGAATGGATCGGAAATTTTATAATGCAACAGCCTCCATCAGTGGAAATAATGTAATTGTTTCGAGCAGCAATGTTGCAAATCCAGCCATAGTACGATATGCGTGGTTCGACAATCCTAAAACATCAAACCTGACAAATAGTGATGGTTTTTTGGCTTCTCCATTCCAACGTTTTAGTTCAAATGCAGGGATTGATCAGTTTGTATTGAATGTGACTGTTCCTTTGCAAACTACATTGTGCTATGTGTCGGGGAATTTTAATGCATGGTCAATTACTGCAAATCCACTTAATTATATTTCGACAGATAATACCGCCGGAACGAAACTGTTTCGCGTTTATCTTCCGTATAGTTTCGTCGGGTCAGGAAGTTTCCAGATTGTTGCCGGAACGGATTGGTCGTTTGCAGCTTCAAACGGAAATATTACGGCAGTTAGTTCAGGAATGTCACAAGATGTAATTGTGCCGTCGTTCAAGGCTTATCCGTATCCTTTCACGATCAATGTAACTGTTCCTGTTGCAGTGAATGATTGCTACATTGTTGGAGGTTCGTGGGGTTGGACTTTACCTACATCTGCCCAGAAAATGAATCAGGTTTCAGCCGATGCAAGTACAAAAGTATTTGCTGTCAGCATTTACGATAAAGTAGCTACCCATAGCGTTTCAGTCAAATTTTTAGCAGGTTTGAACGGCACAAACTGGACCTATCAACAAACTCAGGCTGCAAATTTTGCTTATTCAGGAACAGATGCTTCCTGCAATTTCACCTGCGATTCGTTTATGGCTTATGCTGCGCCGTCGGCAGTTCAAAATATCAATACCGAAACGTATTCCATACAAACCGTTGACCGGAAAATTCAACTTCAAGGTAAATTTGGAAAGGCAACATTATATAATTTACAAGGACGATTGATTCAATCAGCATCAAATAACAATACATTTGTCACCAATAATCTTACTCCCGGTTTATATATTCTTCGGGTTGACAATAAATCATTCAAACAAATCATCAATTAAAATTCAATACTAATTTAAAATTATTAAATCATGAAAAAACAATTTTACACGCTTGCTTTGTTGCTTTTAGTAGCAACTTCCGGTTTTGCTCAATTTGTATTAAGAGCTACTGTTCCTTCATCAACTCTTACGTGCTATGCATCAGGAGGTTTTAACGGATGGGCTGCACCGGTAAAAACTCCACTGGCTTTATTCTCGACAGATGATGTAGCCGGAACAAAGGTTTTTGCAGTCGAACTTCCGCTAACATTCGTTAGTTCGGGTACTTTTAAAATTCTTGCCGGTACCGATTGGGCTTTTGAACAAACCGATCCTCAGTTTACAGCTACTACAACTGCCGGAGCCACTTCACAAGATGTTGTTGTTACAAAATTTAATGCACTTCCTTCTCCAATAGAAATTATTGTAACTGTGCCTGTTGCCGTTAACGATTGTTATATTGTAGGATATTGGGGCTGGACACTTCCAACTGCTGCAAAAAAAATGGATTTAGTTACAACAGATGCATCAACTAAAACATTCAGCTATGTTATTTTCGATAAAACGTCGACACATACTGTTGCAGTCAAATTTCTGGCAGGTGTAGATGGCACAAACTGGACATATCAGCAGACTGCAACCGAAAACTTTCTTTATTCTGGTACTGATGGTTCTGTTAGTTTTATATGCAATGCATTTAATGCTTATGCTGCACCAGCGGCAGTAATGACAATTAATACTGATAGTTATTCAATTAAAACTATTAACAGGAAAATTGAAGTTGACGGAAAGTATTCAAATGTAACTTTGTTCAATATCCAGGGCAAAATGATTCAATCAACATCAAATCAAAAAACATTTACCAGTGCTGATTTAACCTCTGGAATGTATATTATTCGTGTGGATAACAAGTCTTACAAACAAATTATTAATTAACTCTATAAAATACTGATAATGAAAAAATATATTTTTATACTCGGATTGATGCTTTTAACAGCCACTTCCGGATTTGCACAGTTTACGTTGAATGCAACAGTTCCAGCAGCTGCTGATGTATGTTATGCGTACGGTAATTTTAATAGTTGGAATGCCACTTCAACTCAAATGACTTATGTATCAACAACCGGTTCAACAAAGTTATTCACATTAAATTTACCACTTACATTTGTAAATTCCGGTACTTTTCAGATTTTAGCTGGTCCATTTTCATGGACAGGGCAAACCGACCCTCAATTTACAGCAATTGCTTCCGGAACATCACAGGATGTAACAGTTACAGCATTCAGCCAAATTCAATATTATTTGACTATTAATGTAACAGTTCCGTTAAATGTAAATGAATGTTGGGGTGTTGGTCAATGGGGCTGGACTCTACCTACAAATGCAAAGCAATTGTTTCTTAAAACAACGAATGCTGATTCTAAAGTATTCTCAAATACATTCACATCAAATGCAACCCATAGTTTTGCCGGTAAGTTTTTGTCGGGTTTAGATGGTTCAAATTGGACTTATCAACAAACTCAAGCAGCGAATTTTACCAACCCGGGAACGGGAAATACCATTAACTTTACTGTAACGGCTTTCAACGCCATTTATGTTCCGGTTACAACTGCTGTAGAAAATGCCGTAAATAATGGAAATTCAATTAAAATCATTGATAAAAGTATTATTGCAGAAGGTGTTACTTCAAACGTATCCATTTTTGATGTTCGTGGAAGTCTTATTCAATCAGCTAACACGAAAGGTGCATTTACTTCCAAAACATTGAATTCAGGATTATATATTGTTCGGATTGATGGGAAAACTTACAAACAAATGGTTGATTAACTTGTTATAGGAGTTATAATTTTATACAAACAAGAATGGGTATCTTATACCAAATGAACTTTTATTTCAGCCCAAAGTCATCTTTGGTATAATGCCGATGCATATGGTACATTCCGTGAAACGGAAGAAATAAACAGTACAATTAGACGAAGTCGACATTGGACTGAATTATTTCTGCAATCGGT
>JBBQMQ010000234.1:0-6903 GCA_038329115.1 Bacteroidales bacterium | reverse complement strand
CCTTACTTTTTCTCATAACATAAATAATGTTGAACAACTGTCGGAAGGTAATTATAATTGGAAAGATAAACAGCGTTCGTATATTTCTGCCCGAGGTATGGTTGGTCAATGGACTCAATACATAGAAGAAGGAATGCCAATGGGCACCTGGTACTTACCACATTTTGTGAAAATGTCGTCAGATGGAGCTTTCTTATATGAAACTGCCACTGGAGGAGTTACCCGTGATGTATTGCAAGCCGCTCGTAAAAATGTGGGATCAGCTGTACCAAAAGTCAACCTCGGATGGTCCAACACATTTGCAATTTATAAAAACATCGATTTAAGTTTCTCATTAAGAGGTGTTTTAGGTTACAAGGTTTATAATGTTTCAAATATGTACTTCTCTGACCCAAAACTTTTACCAAACTTAAACGCTAATAAACAAGCAATGGATTGGTTTGAAAAAAAGATAGACGGAACTCCCACCGCATCTGATTATTGGTTAGAGGACGGATCATTTGTAAGGCTTGATAATCTTACATTGGGATATAGCCTGCCAAATCCAATGAAATTAGGAATAAATAAACTAAGGGTATATTTAACAGGCAATAATTTATTGACAATAACCGGTTATAAAGGTATTGACCCTGAATTAAGTTATTCCGGATTAGAATTTGGACTAGACAATTTTAATGTTTACCCAAAAACTACAAGTTTCACATTAGGTCTCCAATTAAATTTCTAAAATAAATAGAATATGAAAAAACATATAGTATGGGTGAGTACCCTAGTTCTTTTTCTATCAGGGTGCACAGATTTAACTGAAAAATTATACGATGGAATACCTGAAAGCAATTTTCCGGAAAATGGAACACAGGCGATTAATATAGGTGTTGGAGCATATGATCCATTGAAAGAATTGGTGGATTATGGCGGCTGGTGGTTTTGTCAGGAATTGACAACAGACGAAATGGTTGCCCCAACACGTAATACTGATTGGGATGATAGTGGAAAGTGGAGAAAGTTACAACTTCATAGTTGGGATTATGAAACTGAAGCTGTTGTCGGAATGTGGGATCGGTATTATCGTGGAATTTCTGAATGTAATAAAACCATTGAAGTACAATTTAAAAATGATACGATTAATGGTACTGCGGCATCCAAAGATGCAATTGCCAAGTTTTTGGCATTGCGAAGCTTTTATTATTGGTTATTGATTGACAATTATGGAAATGTGCCTTACGAAACAGCTTATGCCACTGCAGACCCGAAACCTTTTAAAACAAAACGAACAGTAGTATTTTCAAATATTGTTAAAGATTTGGAATGGGCAATTCCACGTTTACAAAAAACTTCTGTACATTATACAGTTAGTAAAGGTATGGCTCAAATGACTTTGGCGAGGTTGTATTTGAATTCAAAAGTTTATACCGGGACTGATAATTCAGAAAAAGCGATACCTGTATTAGAAGATTTAAAATTGAATGGTGGTTATACTTTAGCGGCAAATGTGAAAGATCCATTCCTTGTTAATAATGATCTATGTGCAGAAAATATTTTCACAGCTTATTACGATGGAACAGAGAATTCAAAAGGCAAGCCTGAATTTAATCTTCACATGCGAACACTTGGATATCAAAGTAATCAAACTTTTGAGATGACAGTTGGTCCATGGAATGGTTTTGCAACACTTGAGAAACATTTCAATGATTATCAAAGTAATGATTTGCGAAAAAATGCTTATTTCTTGTATGGAAAGCAAAAGACATCAGCAGGAGCTGATTTATTAGATTTAGTAAGTAGTACTGTCTGGGATTTCGCTCCAGCTATACCGGCTTTATTAATCTCAGAGAGTAACAGTTTCACAAAAGATCAAGTACGCCATTCTGGCGTTAGAGTACAAAAATACGAAATAGCAAAAGGGAGCGGACAATCTGCCGCTAATGATTTGGTTTTCTTCAGATTAACCGATACCTACCTGATGCTGGCTGAAATTTACGCAAATAAGGGAGACGCTACAAAAGTGAGAGACAATTTAAAGCCCATTCGTGATAGAGCAGGTTTAGCAGAGCCTACAACTTACAATTTGGACGCAGTAAAAATGGAAAGAGCACTTGAAATGTTCTATGAAGGAACGCGCCGACAAGACATGATTCGTTGGGGCATTTACAATACTCCATGGGAATGTGCTTGGAAAGCTCAAATAATATCTACCAACAATAATATATTCCCAATCCCAAAAGCACAAATCGATGCAAATAGCAACCTTGGTTTAGCTCCAAAGGATTAATTTATTTTCATAAAAACGAATTAACAAAAAAAATTCAATAAACTTTTTATAAATATAATCGTTCTAATCTTATTATTAATTAATCAATTTATTAGTCATGAAAAAAATTAAATTTATTTCAATGTGCTTAGTTGCACTTTCAATGTCTTTTTACAGCTGTAAACCAGAGGAAGTTACTCCACCTGAAGTAGTTGAAGACGGTTTTTACATCTCTGGAGATGCTAGTGCTTATTCTACACTTACTGTTACTGGTGCATTTAAGGCTACTCCGGTAGAAAACGACAACAACAGCGCACGTGTAGGTCTGCTAGAAAAGTATGTTGCTTTGGAAACTGGTAAAACATTTACTATCACCGAAGTGGCAGGTACAACCAAAACAGTTAATGGTCCTGGAGCAGGTTTCGCATCAGTTGTTCAAGTAGCTGCTAATGATGAAATGGGTGCAACAATCCAACAAGGAAAGTATGCTGCTGGCGGAACATTTACAGTTCCTAAAAGTGGTTTGTATCATGTTATCATTGATAAACAAACAACTACTGTAGTTATTCTTCCTGTTGCTTCATGGGCAACCATAGGTGGAGCTACTCCACTTGGTTGGACGGACAATGTAATGGCTGCAAAAGGTGCTTTCAGCAAAGACAGTATGGTTTTTGAAATAAAAGACCTTGTCTTAACAACTGGCGAATATAAATTCCGTCACTCAGGCGCTTGGAAACAAACAATTGTTCTGACCCCTTTAATTAAAGTTAACACTAACTTTGGAGGCACTTCAATGGCCACATTGGTTCCTGGTGGAGCTAATCTTGCATTGGCAACAGCAGATAACGGAAAATATACTGTAACTGCTCGTTGGACAAAAGACAAAGGAATGAAAATTAGCATGGTTAAAACTGGGACTGTTGTTGTTGATCTATATCCAGCTAATTTATATATTGTTGGTAGTGATTTTGGAAATTGGACTATGTCAACACCGGCAGCTGCAGGTATTGTAAAAATGATTCCTGCTCATAGTCATGCATGGGGATTCTGGGCGATCGTTTACGTTTCTGCTGCTGGAGAATTCAAATTCTCTGAATCTAATACCGCCTGGTCAAAAGACTTTGGTGTTACCGGCACTGCAACTAATGGAGTTTATGGAAAAGGGACTGATAACATAAAAGTTCCAGCTGCAGGTTACTATATGATTTATGTGGACACGAAGGCATTAAAAGTTTCAGTAACTGTACCTACGGTTTATGCTATTGGAGATGCTTTTGGAGGTTATACCAAAGATGTTGCAGCCAATAAATTTGTAGTGGATAATACTGCAAAAACACTTACTTCTCCAGCTGCAACTGCTGCTGCTAATATCCGCATGTACACTACTTGTCCTTTAGCAGCCGGTGATTCTCCATTGGTAGACTGGTGGCAAATGGAGTTCAATGTTATTGGAGGTAAAATTGAGTATCGTGCTGCTGGTGGTGACCAAGCTGCAGTTCCTGTAACTATTGGCAAGAAAGCTGTTTTAAACTTCTCAACAGGAGTAGCTTCTATTCAATAGTGTTTCAAATTAATTTTAAAAAGCACGGCAACTTGCCGTGCTTTTTTATATTGTTATAGATCTCATCGCAATCGTTTGCAATAAAAAAACTGATTTAATTAATCAATTTACTGATTTTGAATTAATATTAGTTTAATTTTGTAATGGTAAATATAAAACCTTATTTCACAGCACAATACTAAACAATAACTTAGAATATGAAAAAAATTACTTTTACATTTGTCTTGATTTGCTTATCCTTCATCTGTAGTGCACAAATTGTATCCACAACACCAACATTTGTAACTCAAAACAGTGGATTAATTGAAGTGACTTTTGATGCTTCATTGGGTTCTGGAGGCTTGAAAGATTATACCGGCACTGATGTGTATGCTCATACAGGCGTAATTACGACTGCAAGTGCGAGTAGTTCTGATTGGAAACATGCTCCGTCATGGCTTGATAATTCACCAAAATATCTTCTGACATCAATAGGAAATAATAAATGGAAATTAAGTATTACGCCTAATTTAAAAGATTACTATGGGTTGGCATCTGATGAAGTAGTAACAAAAATGGCATTTGTTTTCAGAAATAGTACCGGAGTCAAACAAGGGAAAGATGTGGGTGCTGCTGATATTTTTATTGATGTTTATCAATCCGGTCTAAATGTTGCATTTACTAATCCTACTTCTAACCAAGCTGTAACAGTTGGTTCTTCACTTAACTTTTCAGTCGCCTCATCAATGACAGTGAGTGCTTTAAATTTATACATCAACGGAGCTGTTGTAAAAACGGCAAATGGAGCATCTACCTTATCTTATACTTATCAATTTGCAACTGCAAACGATTATACAATAATAGCTGAAGCAATTTTAGGAGGGCAAACGGTTAAAGATACACTTTTAGTTTGTGCTCCGACAGCAGTTATATCTCAAACCAGACCATCAGGACTTCAAGATGGAATAAACTATATTAACAATTCAACTGTGACATTACTAATGTATGCACCAGGCAAAAACAACGTATTTTTAATAGGTGACTTTAATAAATGGACTCAACTGAATGCATACCAAATGAAACGTGACGGTAATTATTGGTGGTACACAATAACAGGACTGACTCCGGGTAAGCTTTATGGATTTCAATATCTTGTAGATGGAACACTCAAAGTCAGCGATCCGTATACCGAATTAGTTCTCGATCCCTGGAATGACCAATGGATAAATCAATATTATTCAATTTTTCCAAATTTAAAACCCTATCCTGTTGGCAAGACGGATGGTTTGGTTGCTACTTTACAAACGAACAAAACGGCTTACAACTGGGCAGTTCCAAGTTTTACCATGCCTTCCAAAGAAAACATGGTAATCTATGAATTATTACTTCGCGATTTTACGAAAGAGAAATCATTAGATGCAGCCATTCTAAAATTAGATTATTTAAAAAATCTCGGAATTACTGCTGTAGAATTAATGCCTATTCAGGAATTTGATGGCAATAACAGTTGGGGTTATAATCCAAATCATTACTTTGCTCCCGATAAAGCGTATGGAACTCCGGAAACGTATAAAAAATTCATTGACGAATGTCATAAAAGGGGTATAGCGGTGTTTTTGGATATGGTATTCAATCAGGCATCCGGTCTTTGTCCTTTTGCTGCCCTTTACTGGGATGCTGTAAATAATCGGCCTGCTGCAAATAATCCATGGATGAACCCAGCAGCTCCTCATCAGTTCAGCGTCCTCGATGATTTTAATCATAGTTTTAGCGGAACAAAGGAATATTTCAAACGCGTTTTGCAGTATTGGATTACCGAGTATAAAGTGGATGGCTACCGACTGGATTTAACCAAAGGCTTTACTCAAAACTCAGGTACCGAATCAACATGGGATCAGTCACGTGTTGATAATTTAAAAGATTACTATAACGCTGTTAAAAGTGTGAAAAGTGATGTAATGTTCATTCTTGAACATTTCGTAGGTGGAAGTGAAGAAGATTATCTGGCTTCTCAGGGAATGTATTTATGGAGAAATATGAATAATTCGTACTCTCAATCGGCAATGGGATATCAGAATAGCAGTGATTTTTCAGGAATGAAAACTTCTCCACGTCAATGGGTTGGTTATGCTGAAAGTCATGACGAAGAACGAAATTTTTATAAAGCAAAAACTTATGGAGCCGGGACTTTAACAACAGATTCTGTTGCACGTCTGCACAGAGTTCCTTTAAATATTGCATTTACTACTTTAATTGAAGGTCCTAAAATGATTTATGAATTTGGGGAAATGGGTTATGATTATTCTATTAATTCAAATGGTGGCCGAACGAATGAGAAACAACCGGCATGGAATTGGTTAAGTCTTCCAGTACGAAAAGCCGCTGCTGAAGCGTCTGCAAAAATTATTACGTTACGAAAACTTTATCCAACAGCTTTTACTCAGGGAAATTATTCCTATAATATTGGTGCAGGCGATTGGTCAGAAGGACGAAGAATCACTTTGGTTCATTCTGATTTGAATATGGTTATGCTGGGGAATTTCAACACAACTGCGGTTTCAGCCAATCCGGGATTTTCAAAAACAGGAATATGGTATAATTTAATTACAGGCGAACAATTTAATGTTTCAAATCCAACTATGACCCTTTCGATGCAACCGGGTGATTTATTAATCTTTACTGATCGGGCTGTCAATTTGCCAAACGGACTTATTGCACCTACTTTTGATTCAAATTGCACTGTTTTCCCCTCTGTAACAAACCATTTTGTTTATATTACATCTTCTTCTAACATTAAAGATGTAAAAATTTACAACACACAAGGCTCTTTATTAAAGTCTTACAGTGAAAAAACAGATATCAATTTAGATAATTTCAGCAATGGAATCTATTTGATTGATGTGTTAACACAACAAGGGAGAAGTGTTCATAAAATTATTAAAGAATAATCGAATCTGCGTAATATGTCGTACTATAAAAACGGTAGTTATCTCATCAATGATAACTACCGTTTTTATATTTTTTTTCAAGATGGTTGCTTATTGCCAGATTCCTTTTCCTAATGGAAGAATAACACGTCCGTACATTTTGTTAAGCAAGTTTGCTCCAGCAG
>JBBQMQ010000233.1:0-6905 GCA_038329115.1 Bacteroidales bacterium | reverse complement strand
CATCTAATGCTCATTTTGAGTGTGCGGAATAAACTGGTGATATTTTTCAATTGGGCATGGAGTTATCTCACTAAGGATACATCCCTACGATTAATCACAAATATTAATTACAAGAAAGAGAAAGTAACAGATATCTAAATAAAAAAAGCTTCCGGTTGGAAGCTTTTTTTATGCATGCAGAACTGATATTAAGTCAAATGTTCTAACTGGCTTACATTTTTGGCAATCTCTTCATCCGATAAAGAATAATTTACCAAATCACCGGCCAGATATTGATCGTAAGCAGTCATATCTACCAATCCGTGACCGGAAAGATTAAAGAGAATTGTTTTCTTCTTACCTTCTTCCTTGCATTTCAGTGCTTCATTGATTGCAGCTGCTATAGCGTGAGCCGATTCAGGAGCAGGCACAATACCTTCGGTTTGTGCAAATAATACACCTGCATTGAATGAATCCAGTTGTTCTATATCAACGGCTTCCATCATATTGTCTTTCATTAATTGACTTACAATGGTTCCTGCACCGTGGTAACGAAGTCCACCTGCATGAATATGGGCCGGAGCAAAGTTATGTCCCAGCGTATACATAGGTAAAAGCGGAGTATAGCCGGCTTCATCACCAAAATCATACTCAAATTTACCACGCGTAAGTTTTGGACAGGAAGATGGTTCAGCGGCAATGAATCGTGTTTTTTTGCCTTCTTTAATGTTGTGACGCATAAATGGGAACGAAATTCCACCAAAATTTGAACCGCCACCGAAGCAACCAATAATAATATCCGGATATTCACCGGTCATTTCCATTTGTTTTTCAGCTTCCAAACCAATTACTGTCTGGTGCAGACTTACATGGTTTAAAACACTTCCCAATGTATATTTACAATTTGGAGTGCTCATAGCCAATTCAATAGCTTCCGAAATAGCAGTTCCCAAACTTCCCTGATAATTAGGATGTTCGGTAATGATTTTACGTCCGGCTTTAGTTGACATACTGGGTGAAGGAATTACCTGTGCTCCCCATGTTTGCATCAACGAACGACGATATGGTTTTTGCTCATAACTGATTTTTACCATATAAACAGCCAATTCGAGCCCGAAAGTTTTGGCAGCAAACGCCAGCGCTGTACCCCATTGTCCTGCTCCGGTTTCGGTGGTAATGTTGGTTGTTCCTTCTTTTTTACAGTAATATGCCTGTGCAAGAGCCGAATTTAATTTGTGTGAACCTACGGGACTTACGCTTTCGTTTTTGAAGTAAATATGTGCAGGTGTATCCAGTGCTTTTTCCAGATTATAAGCACGAACCAATGGAGTAGGGCGATAAATTTTATATTTCTCGCGCACTTCTTCCGGAATTTCAACCCAGGGGTCGGTTTGATTTAATTCCTGATCGGCTAAATCTTTAGCAAATAACGGATACAAATCTTCTTCTTTTAAAGGTTGTTTTGTTCCGGGATGCAACATTGGCATTGGTTTGGTTACCATATCGGCAACAATGTTGTACCATTTAGTAGGCAATTCCTTTTCTGCCAGTAAAAATTTTTTCGTTTTTTCCATAATGCAATTTGATATGATTAATTATTGATTTTTTAGGATTAAAAAAAAGAGCCTGTCGTTAAAAAACAACAGGCTGTTATGCAGTACTTTAGTGTCTGATTAGAATAAATACAACTTCACAAAACCTCATTGTTTTAAATGTAAGCTTTGCCAACGCCAAAATAATATATTTCCGATTTGATTCATTTTCTATATTTTGTTTCACAAAGGTAAAAAGATTTTTGAAAAATAAAAATAAATAGAGCGTTTTTTATATATTTTGATAGTTTAATTGGTATTTTGGTGCTAATCTCATAGATTTTTCATTGCAAATGAATCTTTAAAATTAAATTTGTACTTTTGTAGTTCGAAAATAAATTAATTAAAACAAAAGATAATGATACAATCAATGACCGGCTACGGCAAAGCTACCTGCGAATTCGGAAATAAGAAAATTGTGGTTGAGATTAAGTCGCTCAACAGTAAGCAACTCGATGTTTCCACACGTATTTCGGGGTTATACCGCGAGAAGGATATTGAAATTCGGAATGAACTTTCGCAACGATTGGAACGTGGTAAAATAGATTTATCACTTTACATGGATAATTCAGGTAAAGAATCAGTTACGCAGATCAATCAAACCGTGGTTGAGTCATATTATCAGCAAATCAAAGCATTATCCAAAAATATTGGAATTGAAGTCCCTGCCAACTGGTTTGATGTATTGCTTCGCTTGCCGGATACCATGAAAACAGAAACTGTGGAACTTGATGACGATGAATGGGTGGAAATAAAGAAAACAATTGGTGTAGCTATTGACCAGTTAACCGGGTTTCGGATTCAGGAAGGAAAATCACTTGAAGTGGTGTTTAATAATAAGATAGCCCATATATCTGAATTGTTGGTTGAAACAGAACCTTTCGAAATGGAAAGGATAGAAAAGATAAAAAACCGACTTGAAGAGAATTTAATGGCTTTGTCCGATAAAATTGACTACGATAAAAACCGGTTGGAGCAGGAACTTATTTTTTATATCGAAAAACTCGATGTAAACGAAGAAAAAGTTCGTTTACGGAATCATTTACAATATTTTATGGAAACCATGCAACACGAAAAATCACCCGGCAAAAAATTAGGTTTTATTGCACAAGAGATTGGTCGTTAGGTAAATACACTTGGTTCAAAATCCAATCAAAGCGAGATGCAGAAAATAGTAGTGTTGATGAAAGATGATCTGGAACAAATAAAGGAACAGGTGTTGAATGTATTGTAACTGTTTGAAAGTTTATAAAGAAGAAAGTTTATAAAGTACTTTTCTCAACTTTATAAACTTTTATTTATAAACTTTTTACTAAAATTATGGCAGGCAAATTAATAATTTTTTCGGCTCCTTCCGGTGCAGGTAAAAGCACTTTGGTGCATCATGTTTTAGGCCGCGAATTCAATATGGAGTTTTCGGTTTCAGCTACAAGTCGTGCTCCAAGAGGTGTTGAAAAACATGCTGTTGACTATTATTTTTTGAAACCAGAAGAATTTCGTCAAAAGATTAGTAATCAAGAGTTTCTGGAATTCGAAGAGGTTTATCCTGATTGTTATTATGGAACACTTCGCAGTGAGATTGAGCGCATTACCTCTCAGGAAAAGAATATTGTTTTCGATGTTGATGTGGTGGGTGGGTTGCATATCAAGAAGGAATTTGGTGATCGTGCCTTAGCCATTTTTGTAGCTCCTCCAAGCATTGAAATATTGCACGAAAGACTTATTTCCAGAGGTACAGATTCGCCGGAAATGATACAGAAAAGAATTGCAAAAGCCGATTCTGAAATGACTTTTTCTGATCAGTTTGATGATATTGTTGTGAATGATGATTTGGAACAAGCCAAAATGGAGACAGAGCGATTAATACGGGCTTTTTTGAATAAAAAATAAATAAACCGGCGATGGAATCGGAAATTGAAACTATTCAGAAGAAAAAGCGAATCGGAATCTTTTCGGGCTCTTTTAATCCAATCCATGTAGGACATCTGGGTCTGGGAGATTACCTTATTGAAAAGCAGATTGTTGACGAAGTTTGGTTTGTTATTTCTCCCTGTAATCCTCTGAAAAAACAATCCGATTTGATTGATGAACATATTCGTATGGATATGGTAATCCTCGCTATCCGCAATCAACCTCATTTTAAAGCTTCCGATATTGAATTTACCATGCCTGTGCCTTCGTATAGTATTGATACGCTGCACAAACTGACCAATTTGTATCCCGATTGCGAGTTTAAGCTTATTATAGGCAGCGATAATGCACTTGTTTTCGACCAATGGAAGGATTATATGCAATTCCTGCAGGAATATCCTGTACTGGTTTATCCGCGTACCGGTTATGATTTTGCAGAAGTAGCTGAAAAGTACCCGCAAATGCAGATTCTCGATTCTCCGCTTTTTGATATCTCTTCCACTCAAATTCGTGAGTATATTGCTGATGGTAAAGATGTAACATCATGGTTGCATCCAGCTGTTTGGCAATTTATTGATGAAAATAAGCTTTACCTTTAATTCAGGCACTAATTTTTATTCTTCCAATCAATTTGTTGAGATCGCTATCGGTTTAAAAGATTTTTCCAACCTTGATAATCAGTGGATCCTTCAGATAAATAGCACTTTCCGGGCACATTTCCTGACAACAATAACATTTAATGCATTTGCTGTAATCATAAACCGGTGCTTTGGTTTTGTCGCCATTCAGCCAATTCACGGCTTTTCCATCCACCGGACAACTATGAACGCAGGTACCGCATTGGGTGCATTTTTCTTCGATAATGTAAGGTTTCGGAACCAGTCGATTATTCAGAAACTGTACCATTTTCCCTTTTTTTGTTGATTTTACAGGCGTACGTTCCACATTGAAATCCATGCAGATAAAATCTTTCAACTCGTCGCCTACAATTTCTATATCTTCTTCTTTATAATGTCCTGCTCCGATTTCATCACCCACAAGAGTTGTCGGAACATACAGTGGATTCAGATTAATCATTCTACTGGCAGTTGCATCCAATGCAATCGGGTCGGTTGAAAAGAGTAAAACATTCATCTGGCGAGGAGTTCCGCCCCTTGGTCCATTACCTTCCATAGCCATTATGCCATCCATGATGTATAATCGTGGTTTTACATACCTGTTGAGATCGACCAACATGCGTGCAAAATCGGTAGCATCGGGCAGTTTTACATGAAATTCGCCTTTTCGCATGCCTACCACGCATCCAAACTGGTTTTTTACTGCTCCGGTAAAACGTTCCAATCCATGAGTTTTCATTTTTGGTAAACTAATCAGTCCATCGGCATCGAGCACACCATTGGCAAGAAAGAACTTTTTATTTTGACTTCCTTCACCGAAAAATACTTCGCGTCCATCTTTAAAATCAGCAGCTTCGAGTTTCAGTTCGTCTGCAACATCAGCAATACCGGCTTTTTTAGCAGCTGCACCTGTTGCTCCAAATCCGGGAGAATCACCGTAACTCACTACTGCACCGGCAGCTTTAAACTGTTCGGCTACAGCACGAAACACAGCAGGGTGGGTGGTTACACATTTTTCAGGTACTTCGCCTACCAACAGGTTTACTTTTAGTAGAATTTTCTCTTCTGCTTTTACAAACGTTTCCACTCCGCCAATCAATTCCATACCTCTTGAAACTGATTGTTTCACTTCTTCGGGTTCGTACGAGTTGCAACGAACAATGGCTACTTTACTTTTCATAAATTAATTGATTTTTTTTGAAGTACCAAAAGTAAAAGATAAATCTGAACTTGCCAAGAAAACAGGCTTTTATCTTTTATGATTTTACTTTGCTTCTTTTTCTGTAGTTTCAGTATCGACACTAATTGTTTCCGGCTTTTGCCTATCTTTCAATTGATTGCCAATTTCCAACAGCTCTTTGTATGGAATGGTTGACAAAGTTTGCTGCACATCTATGGGTGTTGGTTTCGGCTTTAGTTTCTGAAGCGGATGATTCTCCGGGTAAATATTATTTCTAATAATCGAAACACAATCCCATTTGTAATGTCATACCTGTTGGTAGAAAATAACTTGTAGCTAATTTCACCAACAATCTCTTGTTTGTTTTTTGATAATTTAAATAAAATTAATATCTTTGACGTTGAAATATGATACTGCTTAGAAATAATCAGTGGCACACTGGATGCCAATACTTGAATGTAATATGAATCTAATTTATAGATTAGGGGATGGTATAAAAGAGTTAGGTGCAACAGCAATAAAAAAGATGAAGATAGCGACTTGGAATTTAGAAAGACTGAAACACAAATCAGACATTGCGAAAATTAATCAGAAAATTGCCGAATTAAAAGCGGACATTTTAGTGTTAACTGAAACCGACAGCCAAGTCGATTCAACTAACTATAAGTTTCGTATTCAGACACCGAAACTAAAAGAAATACAACCTGATTATTACCTGGAAAGCGAGAACAGAATAACAATTTGCAGCAATTACGAAATAATCAGACAACTTGAAACTTACGACAAGTATACAAGTCTATGCGTGGAACTCAAAACAGAACTTGGAACAATAACGGTTTACGGGACAATAATTGGAATTTACGGAAATCGAAATAAGAACTTTAAGACGGACTTATCTCAACAACTCATTGATTACGAGAAACTATCTACTGGGAAGAACTTTTGTTTAATTGGAGACTACAATATTTCATTTGCAGACAACTATTATTTTACGAATTACGGAAGAAATGAATTAGTTAAAGTCTTTGAAAACAACAAACTAAACTTGCTAACAAGAAATAGAACAGAATGCATTGACCATATTGCAATTTCTGAAAGTTTAACCACGAACTTGAAAACAGAAATTGGGGAGTGGAATATAGACAAAAAATTATCAGATCATAAAGGAATTTACGTCGAACTGAAAAATGAAAACAATTAAGAAAAAACACCTTTTCGACAACTTTATGAAACGGAATGGCAATTATGACGAAAAGACTAACTTTTGACAACCAAGCTGCTAGCTGCTAACACCGGCTAGCCAAGCCACCTGCCCGACAGCGTTCCGCAGTCTGACAGTTCACCGCAGGGCGGTGTCGGCTAGCCTTGGTCGTTAGCCGTCAGGTTACAAAAACGCATAAACTGACGGCTTTTAAATTAATCGACAAGTACCCAATCTTCGGAAAGCATATCTGTTTGAGATGCTGACCAACCGACAACTATTTGTCCGTCAACATTAATCATATCAATATGAGAATTGATATAACGAGATGAACCATTTACGCCATTTTCGTAAACAGTGCGTAAATCAGCGGCCTGTTTTGCGCTGTTTCTTAAATTAGAATAATCAACGGTTTGACCAGGAAC
>JBBQMQ010000232.1:0-6933 GCA_038329115.1 Bacteroidales bacterium | reverse complement strand
AGTGCTCTTTGTCGACGTCCGACTTCGACTGGTTCATGCGCACGAGCGTCGCGAAATAGTCCGCCATCTGACCTTTGAGGCCGAGCGCTTTGACGAACTTCTGCGCCGCCTCGGGGCTGATGCATTTCTTTGCGTGGGTTTAGATACAGACGTAAATAAAATTCCGGAACATTTGTTCGATGAAACGGAAGATCCGATTTTTGAGTTCAACAAAGCCATAATAGACGCTACAGCCGATCTTTGTGTGGCTTATAAACCGAATCTCGCCTTTTACGAAAGCCTTGGGCTCGAAGGTTGGGAAGTGCTTGAACGCACAGTTGATTATATACGTGAAAACTATCCCGATCAGTTTATCATAGCCGATGCTAAACGTGGTGATATTGGCAATACATCGGCAATGTATGCACGAACGTTCTTTGGTAATATGGAATTCGATTCGGTAACTGTAGCACCATATATGGGCGAAGATTCAGTTTCACCATTTCTTACTTACGAAGACAAATGGGTGATTTTATTAGCTTTAACTTCGAATAAAGGAGCATTGGACTTTCAGTTTATGCGTGATGATCAAGGAGAATTATTGTTTGAAAAAGTTTTGAAAACTTCTCTCAAATGGGGAACCGACGAAAACATGATGTATGTGGTGGGTGCCACTAAAGCTGAAATGCTAACCGATGTTCGTACTATAGTTCCCGACCATTTTCTTTTAGTTCCGGGAGTTGGTGCTCAGGGTGGAAGTCTGGCCGATGTAGCTAAATTCGGGTTAAACAGTTCGTGTGGTTTGTTGGTAAACTCTTCTCGACAAATTATTTATGCTTCGTCCGAAAAAGACTATGCAAAAGCTGCACGACTGGAGGCTGAAAAAGTACAAACAGAAATGGAATTTATTTTAAATCAGGCCGAATTGATTTAAATCATTTTCTCCATCGCCAACCACAATTTATCATCCTCAGGTACAGGAGCTGTGATTTGAATGAGCTTTTGGGAAACGGGATGAATAAATTCCACGTTCCGGGCATGAAGGCTGATTCCTCCATTTGGATTGGAACGGGCAAAACCATATTTCAAATCCCCTTTTATAGGACAGCCCATCTTGGCAAGCTGACAACGAATTTGGTGATGACGGCCCGTTTCCAAATGAACTTCAAGTAAGTAATACGTATCGGAATGAGTTATCAGTTTGTAACTTAATGCTGCTGCTTTAGCATTTGGAACCATTTTGTCATGAGCCACGGATTTATTCTGCTTTTCATTTCGCAACAGAAAATGCTCCAAACGACCTTCAGGCTGCGCCGGTTTCTCTTTTACAATAGCCCAATAGGTTTTCTTTACTTCCTGATTTTTAAACATTTCGTTTAAACGCGATAATGCTTTGCTTGTTTTTGCAAATAGCACTACCCCACTCACCGGACGATCCAGACGATGCGTCACACCACAAAAAACCTCACCGGGTTTATTGTATTTCTCTTTTAAATACTTTTTAAGAGTTTCCGAAAGTGGTTCATCGCCGGTTTTATCGCCCTGTACAATTTCCGAACAGGTTTTATTTACGGCTATTATGTGGTTGTCTTCGTAGAGAATTTTCATAAACCCCTAACCCCTAAAAGGGGAAATTAGTTATTACAATTTAATTAAATCTTTTTCAAAAATATAAAAGAAGGAACTATCCAAATCCCCCTTTAAGGATTAAGAGCCATTCTTTGTCTCACAGCTTCATAAATCAATACTCCGGCTGCAACAGAAACATTTAAGGAATCAATGGTTCCCAACACAGGAATGCTAACCATTTCGTCGCAAAGACGCAAGTGATCGGGATTTACACCTTCATCTTCGGCTCCCATAATAATGGCAATTGGTTCAGTCATTACAGCTTCGGTATAATTTATTGTAGCTTTTTCGCTGGCAGCAACAATTTTAATTCCAGAAGCGACCAAAAACTTCAACGCATTTCCTAAATTTGCTTCGCGGCAAACAGGAATTGAAAGCAAAGCTCCGGCAGAAGTTTTCACAGCATCAGCATTGATAGAAGCTCCACCTTTTGTTGGAATTACAATGGCATCTACACCGGCACATTCGCAAGTTCTGGCAATTGCTCCAAAATTACGCACATCGGTTACTCCATCAAGCACCACGATAAAAGGCATACGACCTTCTTCATAAATTCCGGGTATAATGTCTTCAATTCGTTGGTATGCAACCGGCGAAATAAAAGCAATAACTCCCTGATGGTTCTTCACGGTCATTTTGTTCAGTTTTTCCTGTGGAACATACTGAACAGGAACCTGCAAACCATTCAAAGCTGTAAAAAGTTCCCGCGACAAATCACTTGTCATATCACGGCGCATCAGTATTTTATCAATTTCTTTTCCTGCCTGAACAGCTTCAATTACAGACCGGATACCGAAAATCATATCCTTTTCAGGATGTTGTTTATTTTTGTAGTTTATCATTGTTTTGTTATTTAATCAAATCTTTAATTTCAGATATTATCATTTCCCGTTCGAATGAAAATGTTCTATCTTTTTCATTCAAAAGATAATATAATTGAAGAGTTTTTTTGTAAAAATTTTGTGCAGACAGCTCATTATCTTCCAATTGATATGACTTTGCAGTTTCATAAGCCAATCCGGCTAATGCTTCAAGATAGTTTCCTGAATATCCGATCCTTTTTATTATTTCTACAAATTTTTCGACTGGCATAATTGCCAGTTCTTCCACAGTAAAATCAAGCAATTCTTTATATGTTTCATCCGCTAAACGTAAAGCATCCTCTGGAAATCCTTTATCACGAAATCCAAACATCGCTGCAATTACTCGACTGAGTTTCTCCAGATATTTGAGTAAATAATCTTCTTTGGGCACTGTAATAGATTAATAATGAATAGTTCTGAATTTTTACATATTCTTTATAATGAGTACAAAGGTAGCTAAATTATTGTATTTCATAGCAAAACTCGTATAGAATTCCTGTAAATTCCTGTATTTCAATTCTATGAATAATTATACATTTCAACTATGAAATTGTAAATTTCTTGAAGTATCTTTGTTGAACTTTTGAAATACAAATTAAATCGAAAATAGATTTCATGTTTCATTCACATATAGGAGAATTTGCAGCTCTCGGGGTTTCGGTTTGCTGGACAATGAGTGCTTTGTTTTTTGAAAAGGCAGGACATAAAATCGGCTCATTATCAGTCAATTTTATACGTTTGCTTTTTGCCATAGGTTTTTTAGGAATCACTACATTTTTTAGTCGGGGACTTTTCTTTCCAACCGATGCAACCGGCTATCAATGGTTTTGGTTGGGTTTGTCCGGATTTGTTGGTTTCTTTATTGGCGATTTGTTGCTTTTTCAGTCCTATATGGTGATTGGCTCACGAACAGCCGCCTTGATTATGAGCCTTGCTCCCATGATAACAGCTGTTATCGGTTGGTTTTTTCTGGACGAAATTCTTTCAATAAAAAATATCATTGCAATTGTTGTTAGTGTTTCAGGTATAATTATAGCCATTTCTAACCGCAAAATGAAACTGAATATTCCATTCAAAGGATTTTTACTGGCATTTGGGGGAGCAATGGGTCAGGCAGTTGGCTTGATACTCAGCAAAAAAGGTATGGGACATTATGATCCGGTGGCTTCAACACAAATTCGTGCATTGTTTGGATTGCTGAGTTTCGCAATTCTCATGACTGTACTACATCGCTGGGAAAAAATAGGACAAGCATTTACTCACACAAATGCAATGAAATCAGTGACTGTGGGTGCTTTCTTTGGTCCGTTTATTGGTGTAGCTCTTGGACTTTTTGCAATTCAACAAACCAAAACCGGTATTGCTTCAACACTTATGGCTTTGGTTCCGATTTTTATAATTGTACCATCATCCATTATGTTTAAAGAAAAAATCAGACCACAACAGGTTATAGGTGCTGTCATTAGTATTGCAGGAGCTACTTTGTTTTTCTTGTAAAATCATAAAGCAAAGAATTCATTTGCTTTTCAAAAAAAAACTATATTTTTGCAATATAAATAATACATTGGAAAGTTGCCGGAGTGGTCGATCGGGACGGTCTCGAAAACCGTTGTACGGGCAACTGTACCGTGAGTTCGAATCTCACACTTTCCGCAAAAAATAAAACCCGATATAAGTCATTAGCTTATATCGGGTTTTTTTATAGAAAAGGTAAACAGGGTACACAATTTTATTTATTCTTACCTTAATAGTATAATAAAAAGAATATTCCTAATAGATAAAAAACTGAAGGTTAAAAACAAGCAACTTAACAATTAATCAGACTCCAACCTGATAAACTAATCAACTTCATTCAAATAACTTTTTGTACCTTTGTTCTACAAAAAAAAATCTCATGACATATCTCCGTAAACCCGAATGGCTCAAAATAAAATTTGAAAGTAATGCACAATATGTCAAAGTACATAATGTGGTTAAAAACAATAATTTGCATACAATATGTTCAAGCGGTCGCTGCCCAAATATGAGTGAATGCTGGAATAAAGGAACTGCAACTTTCATGATTTTAGGCGAAATTTGCACACGTTCATGTAAATTTTGCAATACGCTAACAGGTAAACCTCTCCCACCCGATCAGAATGAACCTATTCATGTTGCCAAATCAATTCAATTAATGCAATTGCGTCATGCAGTTATAACTTCTGTTGATCGGGACGATTTACCTGACAGAGGGGCTACACATTGGGCTAAAACAATCCGAACAATTAAAGACGTAAATCCACAAAGCACATTGGAAGTTTTAATTCCTGATTTTGATGGAAAAACAGAATTAATTGATTTAATTATTAATGAAAATCCAACTATTATTTCTCACAATCTTGAAACAGTACGCAGGTTAACACCATCAATTCGAACTAAAGCTAAATATGAAACCAGTCTTGGAGTTTTGAAACACATTGTATCAAAGCAAATTACTGCAAAAACAGGAATTATGCTCGGCTTAGGAGAAACCGAAGATGAAGTTTTAGAATTAATGGACGATGTTCTTGCAACTGGTTGTTCAATTTTAACTATTGGCCAATATATGCAACCAAGCCGCCAAAATATTGCAGTGAATGAGTATATTACACCTTCCAAATTTGAAGAATATAAACAAATAGGATTAAAAAAAGGATTTCAGATTGTTGAAAGTGCTCCACTTGTGCGTTCATCTTATTGTGCTGAGAAACATATTATTTAATTGGGATTTTTCGAGTAGCCTATTAGATTTCTACAAATTTTAAATTAAGCATAACATTTCATAAACATTTTCGAGTAAATTTTGTTTTATTATTTATAGAATTAAAGTAATTGATTAAATTTTGGGAAAAATACGATACTTTAGTTCTGTTAGCTTTTGTTAACTTTATCTTGTTTGTAATCATTCCAATTATGAAAAAACTATAAATATTTGATTTTGGTTAATAATAACTCGCTAAATGTGCATCATTAATAAAAATAATATCTATATTTGTATCGAAAATCATGAACAAATATTTTCGAAAGAGTTCTTTACTTAATATTCTTCAGTATAGACAACTGACAATCAACCACTTTTCTTCTAAAGAAAGTTTATTTCTAAAGGATTTGTTTTCTATGAACAATTATCGACTTAGTTATTATTTATTTCTAAGTTTATTTATTCACACAAAAAAACTCTATCAATATGAAAGACGTTCAACTTGAAAATGAATTAGTAGCGCTACAAAGTAATATGCGTAACTTCGCTTTCTCGCTCACATTAAACCGTGACGATGCTGAAGATTTATTACAAGACACTACTTTAAAGGTATTAGATAATCAGGAAAAATTTACTGACAACGTTAATTTTAAAGGTTGGGTACTTACTATTATGAAGAATATCTTCATAAATAATTACCGCAAAATTGTAAGAAATCAAACTGTTGTTGATAAAACCGAAGATCTTCATCATCTCAATTTACCTCAAAATTCAGGTTTTGACAGCCCTGAAGGCTCATACGCAATAGGTGAAATTACCAACAGTATTGCAGCATTTGCGGATGAATATAGAATTCCATTTTCCATGCACATTCAGGGATTTAAATATGAAGAAATTGCTCAAACAATGAATTTGCCAATCGGAACTGTAAAAAGCAGAATATTTTTGGCAAGAAAAAGACTTCAGGAGCAGTTAAAAGATTACCGCTATTGAATTATATAATTTCAAAAAAAGCCGAAGAACAACTCTTCGGCTTTTTTTTGCTATAATAAACTATACTTTATCAATATTTTATGAATACAGCCATTACAATGCTTGGAAGCAATTTCAATACAACTGAAAATATTGAGCTTGCAATTGAAAAATTATCTGAACATTTCGAATTGATTTCTCAAAGTGCTATTCTAGTCTCAAAACCTGTTGGAGAAAAATATAAGGCTGATTTTCATAATATTGCCCTAAAATTGTTATCGGATGAAAATGCTCAGGAAACAATCTCAATTTTTAAAGAAATTGAGATTGAATTGGGAAGAACATCAGAAAGCAAACAATCAGGAATCATTCCCATTGATATAGATTTAATATTCTGGAATGAAAATTTAATTCATTCGGATTATGACAGCTTCGATTTTGTCAGAAAATGTATAGATGAAATTCTGTGATTTTTATATTAAAGATCAACCAACCATTTAATTTGAAAAAATTAAGATTTTAAGTTCGTGCAACATTTACAATGAAAAAATCTAACTTTTTACTTTGCAAATTGTAAATAATGAATTAAAAAATGAGTATATTTGTGGTTTATCCCGCAAACAGTAATTAATTTTAATACGTTGATTGATATGAAACATTTCCCACCTTCCGAATTGATAATTAATAATGACGGAAGTATTTTTCATTTACATTTGAAACCGGAACAACTGGCTGATAATATCATTTTAGTTGGCGATCCAGGTCGTGTAG
>JBBQMQ010000231.1:0-6944 GCA_038329115.1 Bacteroidales bacterium | reverse complement strand
AGTACCGGTTAAAACAAAAATACCTGCTCCAATTACGCAACCCACGCCAAGCAAAGTAAGATTTAGTGCATTTAAATGCCGTTTCAACGAATTATGTTCACCATCCGCCTGTTCTTCGAGCTGTGCAAGTGTCTTCTTTATAAATAAATCTTTAAACATAAATGAATTTGTTTTTTAGCTTAAGATACAGACTGACAGAATATATCCTAATTAGCTGTTTAATTGTTATTAATTGTCCGCAAAAATAGCATTTTTAGTCTGTATTGCAGCATAATTATAAAATTAAATTTTCAATCATAAAAAGCTCAGACTTAGAAATACAAAAAAAGACCCTGCATGCAGAGTCTTTTTCCAAATCTAAAAATAATAGTTTCGTTAGTTTTGTTGAATATATGCCAACACCTGACCTTTACAAACCATTTCACCTTGTTTCTTCTCAACACCTACGATGCGTCCATTGCAGAAACTTCCAATGTGTTCGAGTCCGTATTTGGTCTGAATGGTACACAATGTTTCAGACACTTTTACTTCTTTTCCATGAACCGGTTCTTCGGAATGTTCGTTAAAATCAAGCTCCCACAAAACACGTCCGGTAACAGATGACACCAACGGCTCTGCATTTGGATATTTCAAAGCACGTAAATCAGGGATTTGAACCGTTGCCGTAGCATATTTATCCTTGATAGCAGCTTCCAGTTCTTTTTCAAAGCGTTTTTTAGCTTCACCCGATTTGAAATCACGATATTGTTTATCGTGCATGGCAAATTCGAATAATTCTTCATCATCTTTACCTCTATCCCACCCGAGTACTTTCATTTCATCAATATATTTATCCAGTTCGTTTGGATAATTTTCTTGCGGGTTGCCTTCAAAAAACTCATAATGATTCTTTTTAGCCAAAGCAATGATTTCATCATCCAATTTTCCGGGAAGTTTTCCGGCTTTTCCTAAAATCATATCCCATGAATTTTTATCAATCATGCTCCAACGAGGCTGACCTTTAATCAAAAACATTACATTCATCAATGCAATATTCTTTACATACTGGCTAAAAGGTGTTACCAAAGGTGGATTACCAAGTTTTGGCCAAATATATTTTACTTCGTCAAATAACATAACCAGCAATTCATCAGTGCTCAGTTCTTTTTTCTTATTTTCTTTTAAATAAGAATTAATTGCCGCGTGCATTCCTTTTAAATCTGCCATAAGCGAACCCATCATGCCACCAGGCAATCCGCAACCAACCAATAAAGAAGTCATAAATTTATTGCGGTCATCTATAAAATAGCCTAAGAAATCATCAACAAAACTTTGTGTCAGCCTGCGAGCTTCCATATAAGCATTCATGTTGATTTCAGGCACTTTGAAACCTGCATCTTTCAACATGGCTTGAATGGTAATCACATCAGGATGAACCATACCCCACGAAAGCGGCTCCATGGCAACATCTAAATAATCAATACCAGCCTTCGCAACTTCGAGCATAGAAGCTACCGAGAAACCAGGTCCGGAGTGACCATGATATTGCATTATAATAGTTGGATGTGCTGTTTTAATTGCTTTTACAATTTTTCCCAACATTTCTGGACGACCGATACCAGCCATATCTTTCAGACAGATTTCATCAGCACCGGCTTCAATCAATTTCTCTGCCATCGTAATGTAATATTCCGCAGTATGAATCTCGGAATAGGTTATACACAAAGTTGCCTGTGCAATCATGCCTGCAGCTTTTGCGTAATAAATTGAAGGAATAATATTGGTAACATCGTTCAGACCGCAAAAAATACGGGTAATATCAACACCCTGAGCTTTTTTCACTTTGTACATCAACTCACGAACATCGGCAGGAACAGGATTCATACGCAATCCGTTTAAACCACGATCGAGCATGTGAGTTTGAATTCCAACTTCATTAAAAGGTTTTGTAAATGTACGGACTGCATCATTTGGATTTTCGCCGTATAACAGATTTACTTGTTCGGATGCACCACCATTTGTTTCAACTCGTGCAAAGCAACCCATTTCGATAATAACCGGTGCAATTTTGGCTAACTGATCCTTACGTGGAACGTATTTGCCAGATGATTGCCACATATCACGGTAAACAAGACTGAATTTAATTTCTTTCATTGTATATGTAAAATTAATTTTTAATTCGTTTTTTAAAAACAGCGAAAAAGACAATCAGATAGAATTGATAATCATCAAATTATCAATCATTTAAATCAGCACATCTTCTTTATATAATCGACTGTAAATATCCGATTTTTTTTTCATAATACAATCAAATTAAAGAAATATTTCTCTAATTATTTTTGGTCGTTTTTCACTAGAAAAAAACGATTTGAAAGTTATTGTTTACTTAAAAAAATACATTGAAATTAAGAGGGCAAAAAAGCAAAAACTTATAATCAAAATGAGGAAATATCTTTGAATTAGTAAGTTTTCAGAAAAATAAAAAATCTTGAATTTTCTTTCGAAGTATCAATTTTCTATCAGAATTTTGTATTCGTAATTCTACGGATTTTCACCCCGTTTTCTTCAAAAACAGAAAAAGGTGCACTTAATCCAATGGTTTCCCATTGGGAACCATCCGACATTGAATTATGAGCCTGAATTAAATTGATTTTTACAGATTTATTGTTCATACTAATTTCTTTTGAAACTATTGATTTTTTACTTAGAAAAATGTCTAGAAACCAACTTTCAGAAACTAATGGAAATAGAATATTGAGGCAAAAAGAAGACAAGCTTTTGTGTGTTATCCAAAATACAGTTTTCGGAGTGAAATATAAAACCGCATTGGGCGATCCTGTATGAAGCCATCCCAGGGTTTTAGGATATTTACTGTATATCTCAATATATAAATCGCCATAATCCTTATCACGAAATTTTTCCGAAACCCGATAGGTTGTTTCATTCAAAGTCAGCAGCACATCCACATCCTGCCGTTGCATTTCCATGTCAGCATGCGAATCGGAGTTAAAGCGCTTTATTACTGAAACTTTCAATACATCACGATAAAATGCATCTGCCATAGCAGTTTGCTCCCGTTCGTGCTTTAAACTAGTTTTGAAGTTATGATGCATCAAAATAAAGTTTTGAAATTTATCTTTTTACTTCTCCTGTAAATGTTATTATATTCACTTTCGTACGAGTTTACTTTAAATGTTCAGTTATTAAAATCAACATGAATGGCACTCGTGTTTTCATAATCACAACTATTTAAAAATCAGACATTTGTTGATATTTATATTTTAGTCAGCTTCAATATCAATCCTTTCCATGCAGACATGTGAACTATAAATGCATCCTTAGAGCTCAATGTGAGGAGCGGAAATTTTTCGGATTCATCCAGTAAATTAATAACAGAATAATTATGTCCTTCTTCCAGTTCGAGATATTGAAAAGCTTCGAAAGGAAACTGCACCTGAGTATCTAAATGTTTATCATCAAAATTCAGAACAATAAGCAATAATTCATCTTCATACTTTCTAAAATAAGCAAATTGTTCGTGCGTATTAAAATAATGATTATCAAAATTTGCAAATTCTAAATCGTACATCAATCCATCTGTTATTGCTTTTTCATTCATAGTTATATTCAGCAATCTTTGATAAAAAGTCCGTAATTCTTTTTGTTCTGAATTAAAATCTTTGCCATCAAATTTACCTTCATTCATCCATATTTGAATAGATTTCATACCCCAATAATCGAAAATGGAGGTGCGTCCATCCATACCGCTGAATCCTTCGCTTTCCATGCCTTTTTCACCTAATTCCTGACCGGAATAAATCATTACAGGTGCTTTGGTAAGCGTTGCTGCTACTATCATGGCTGGTTGCGCATACATGCCGTTTCCCGAAAAGAAACCTGAACCAATACGTTGCTCATCGTGATTTTCGAGGAAGTTCAACATATGGTTTTCAATTCCTGCAAGTGATTGCCAGGCATTCGTTATTTCACGAACCGGGTAATTTCTGCTCGTTATATTGCGAAGCATGTCATACATTCCAACTTTATCATACAAATAATCAAACTTACCATTACAAATAAAATTTCTATATTGAGCCGGATTATAAACTTCTGCAATAAATATTAATTGAGGATATTTTGATTTTACCTGTGTTATTGCCCAATTCCAGAATTCTACTGGAACCATTTCGGCCATATCACATCGAAAGCCATCAACTTTCTTTGATGCCCAAAAAAGCAAAATATCACGCATTTTAAACCATGTATCGGGAATCGGATCAAATTGTTTCTGATTTCCCTCAACATAATTTACACCGTAATTAAGTTTAATGGTTTCGTACCAATCATTTATACCCGGCGATTCTGTAAACTGGTCATTTCCTGTTGCTTTAGCTGGAAACTCTCTGTAATCCCGAATATCAAATTGTGGTAAAAATGCTTTATTTGAAATATAATAGAAATTATTTAATGGCGAAAAAGCCCATTCGGGATGATCATTTTTCCCTAAATCTATGACTCCTTTTGGCATTGCATCCGAATGATATTCGCGCGCCACATGATTCGGAACAAAATCAATAATTACTTTCATGTCCGCTTTATGCGTTCGATTCACCATATTCTGAAATTCTGCCATACGGTTTTCTACATTTTCCGACAAATCAGGATCCACATCGTAATAATCTTTGATGGCATAAGGCGAACCGGCTTTGCCTTTTACCAATGCTGAATGATCTTTCTGAATCCCAAAAGCTGAATAATCTGTTTGAGTGGCATGTTCAATAACTCCTGTATACCAAATATGAGTAATTCCAAGTGATTTTATCTCTTTCAATGCTTTTGGCGTAAAATCATTAAACTTTCCACAACCGTTTTCTTCTATAGTTCCATTATGTTTATTGGTAGTTTTTCGGTTACCAAAAAGACGTGGAAGTACCTGATATATTACGAATTTCGACATGAATTTTTATTTAAATAATCTTTAATTATCAATTGCTTAAATGCTATTTTTCAGTAATTAAAAGTTACTGGTTTTTAATTATATTTGAATTTGAGTTCGATTTAATCATCTCAAACTGAATAGCCTGTTTAATTTTATATTTTGATGAAACATTTCTTGCCCCTTTCACAGAGATTGTAAAGTTATCGAGCCAAACCGCACCTTTTGATGGCACCATAAAGCCAAAGTGATTTCCTGATTGTTTTGTTTCTATTTCGGAACAATAGCAATATACATTATTAATGAAATAATATAACATTTGCCCAATTTTAACCACTTTCAAAATATTCTTTCCAGCTGCCAGAATTGAGGGTTCAGACAATTCTGTATAGAAAGTATACCATGTACGGTTTCCCATGTACATTTTCTTGTTATTATTGATTGTAAAATATTCTATCGGATCATTAATCCCATCGGATGATGTTGGAACATAGCCAAAAACCAATCCGTACTGATTTGAAGCATCGCCCGTAGAATATTGAATTGAAAATTCAAATGTAAAATCGGATTGAATGCCTATAGACGTTTTAGCATAAACTAAATAAGTTTCAGAAACTTTTGATTCAAACTTCAAACGACCATTATCGATGCTTGTTTTGTGCTGTGTATCTTCAATTATAGGCCAACCAGCATCCGCCTGGCTTTGAGTATCAAAACTCAAATACAATGACTGTTTGTAGCCTGTAGTATCCACTAGCAGCAGATTGCTCGAAAAATCTGGAGCAGCAGTGCTTTCATCAAACAATTCGTTAATATAATACGCACGTCTTATTCCTCTGTAATTAATATTCCATGGACGATTATTAACCTTGTCACCACCACACATTATGGACTTCCAGTCACCATTTTCGAGTACTTTATTCAAATGATTTCTTTTTAGCAATCCATGTCCAAGTTCGTGAAAAACAAGATTTTCTTTCATCAAATCAGCTCCGGTATATTTGCTGATATCATTCCAGTATTTTCTATCTATTTCAATTCGTACAGGGTTTTCGTAATGAGTTAAACCTGCATTATCATTTTTCAAATCAGCAAATTCAATAATTAGACCGTTCGTTTTTGAATCAAAAGTTTTCCCGTGCACGTGCGCAATACTGTCAAAACGGTTAAGGTAATCCGTAAAAGTAGTGTCAACTCTGTACTCATTAGAATCTTTACATGAACTGAATTGCAAAATAAGAAGAAACAATATGTAGATTGAATACTTAATTCTATTCATAATTAGGAAATTATTTTGATTAATTCTATGCAAATATAAACAAAAAACCAATGATTATTGTTATAAAATTATTAACAAAATTATTTTTAAACAAATTTATTAAAACAATTAAAATGTCGACAACAAAATTCAAAGGAAATGAAGTTCATACGAACGGACAATTACCAGCTATTGGAGTAATCTCTCCTGATTTCACAGTAGTAGGTTCTGGATTGCAAGAAATTCACCTAAGTGATTATAAAGGCAAACGCGTGCTTTTAAACATTTTTCCAAGTCTTGATACTAGTACGTGTGCCGCATCAGTGCGAAAATTCAACAAATGGGTTTCAGAAAAAGAAAATATTGTAGTTATCTGTATATCAAAAGATTTACCTTTTGCACAATCCCGTTTTTGTGGTGCTGAAGGTTTGGAGAATGTAATTACTGCTTCAGATTTTCGTTATAATACGTTCGCAACTGATTATGGTATATTACTTCTAGATGGACCTTTAAAAGGATTAATGTCACGCTCAGTTGTTGCTCTCGACGAAAATGGAAAAGTTCTTTACACCGAATTAGTTCCTGAAATTACAGAAGAACCGAATTATGAAATAAACGTATTTTAAAACATTGTTTGAAATAAAACAATTTTATGTGTGTAGATAAATGATTACAGAAAGAAAACTCTTGCTGCTGTGAAGCAACAAGAGTTTTAATTTTAAATCACGATAATTAAATCAATGTCGTTTAGTTAGTGTATTTCTTTGTGAT
>JBBQMQ010000230.1:0-6975 GCA_038329115.1 Bacteroidales bacterium | reverse complement strand
TTAGAAGAGATACTGCCCCAAACCCCTCCCGATAAAAGAATCGGGATAAATTGCGCAATTATGAATTGGATTGGCATTTATGCCATTCTTAGAAGATGAATAGAGAAAATGGGCTTTAGCCAAACAATTATAAAGAAGAATTCCCGCTTTGCGGTATAAAAATTCTATTTCAATTCCTCCAACTAAAGTTGGAGGCAATTCAAACAAAGCCCCAAACCATACCTGTTGATTATACATTTTTGCTTGTATATTCAACAGGTTTTTATTTTTTTTCAATCGGCACTCATACCTTTTATTGGTTGGTGTGTTTATTAGTATTATTCAATAATAAGTAACTTTAAATATACTATTGCATGAAAAAAACAGGACAAATGGCAAAAGCAATTTTGCTCTCCTTGTTTCTGACAGTATTCACTCTGAATGCTTCTGCTCAGAAAGTAACACTTTCGTTCAAAAACGAAACCTTCGAGAAAGTGTTAAGTTCCATTAAACAACAAACTGGTCTTTCGCTGGTGTTTAGCGAACAAATTGTTGATTTGAATCGTAAAATAACAATTAATGTCAACTCTGTTGAGGTTGAATCTGCTTTAAAACAATTATTGAACGGCACCAACCTTGATTACGAGATAAAAAACGGTAAACTTTATCTGGTTGAAAGGAAAAATGTGGAACAAAAGAATACGACAAATTCCTCAAAAAAGATTACCGGCTTGGTAACCGATGAAAAAGGCGACCCGATTATTGGTGCTTCTATTTTGATAAAAGGTGCAAATACAGGTACAATTACGAACGTAGACGGGAAATTCAGTCTGGATGCAACCGAGCAAAGTGTATTGACAATTTCGTATATCGGTTACATAAGTACCGAAATTAAAGTTGCGTCAAAAAACAATTTGATGGTTGTACTTAAAGAAGATTCGAAAGCGTTGGATGAAATTGTGGTTGTGGGGTATGCTACTACAACTAAAAGAAAGTTGACGACTGCAATTACTTCGATAAAAATGGATGAAATTGACAAAGGTGCGAGTAACAATGCACTGCAATCGTTACAAGGTAAAACTGCTGGTGTGAATATTTCCTCTAGTTCGGGCGTGCCCGGTTCAAACCCGAATGTGATAATTCGTGGGGTAGGTTCGTTTCAGGGCAATAGTAGTCCGCTGTATGTGGTGGATGGCATTCCCATGGAGAGTTTTCCGAATTTAAATCAAAATGATATCGAAAGTATCGACATCCTTAAAGATGCATCTGCCTCAGCCATTTATGGATCCAGAGGTAACTATGGAATTGTGTTGATTACTACAAAATCGGGCAAATCGGGTAAAACAAAAGTGGATATAAACACCCGTTATGGAGTTGGTTCGATTGCCAAAGATATTATCATGGCTAACTCGGCTCAGTACATTGATGTGATGCAAACAGCTGTAAATAATTACAATACGCAAAAAGCAACTTCATTAAGTTTTTATATTCCCGAAATAATCGAAGAAACCGATTGGGTAGGGTTAATAAGCCGACAACAAGCCATCAACTCCGAAATGAACATCAATATTAGTGGTGGAGATGATAAAACAACGTTTTTTGCTTCGTTTGGAAATAACACGCAAGAAGGATACATCAACACCAGTCTTTTTAAACAGTACAATTTCAGAACAAACGTTACACACAAAATCAATAAGTTTTTTAAGCTTAATATCAATTTGGGTGTAAACCAAAAACTGAATCAAAAAGTTGAACAAGAGAGTAGTTCGTTGAAAGTACTGAGAACCGCCAGAGAAGAGCAGCCTTGGTATAGCCCTTACGATGAATTTGGAAACTACAAGGTAAATGCAGGTAAAAACATTCTTCGTCACAATCCGGTGATGCTTATTAATGAGGAAGATTGGTCGGTAAACGGACTAACTGGTTTGGGAACGATAAGTTTGGATTTTACACCTATCGAAGGATTGAAATATACGCCAAGCATAAGTGCAAATGGATATTTGTCGGACGAGATAAAAAAACTAACCGAAAAACACGACGCACGGAAAAACTCATGGCCCGCCATTACTCAGAACCGCAATGAAAGTTACAGATATGTGATTAACAATGTATTAAGCTATACAAATAACGTTGGCGACTTAAATTATACGGCGCTTCTTGGTCACGAGTTTTGGTATCGGGCGTATAATGATTTTGGAGCACAGAGCGAAACTTACCTAAATGGAGCTTTTCCGTCATCCAGTTTTGATTTGCTGAATGCCGGTGCCAATATCTATGCAAACGGAATTGGCTATGGTGCTTATGCTGTTGAATCGTATTTTAGCCGCTTAAGTTTAGACTACAAAGACCGCTATTTTGTAAATGCAAGTATTCGAAAGGATGCCAGTTCAAAACTGACAAAAGAAATTCGCGATGGCTATTTTCCTTCCGCATCTTTCGCCTGGAAAGCTTCCAATGAAAAATTCTTTCCTAAACAAAAAATAGTTTCCGACTTGAAATTACGTGTAAGTTGGGGTCAAACAGGGAGCATCGACCCAATCGGCAACTTCAATGCCTTGTCCTTGGTATCGGCTGGTAAAAGCTATTATGGCAAAGCTGGTTTTTCGTTGAGCAACGATGCGCAACCTTTGAAATGGGAGAAAACTGATCAATATAACGCCGGGCTCGACATGGAATTTTTCAGTGGAAAATTAAGTGTTAATGCGGACTATTTTTACAAGTATTCTCACGATTTGCTGTACGACCGTCCAATACAGTACACAAGTGGTTTTTCAACCATTACCGCCAATATTGGTTCAATAGTAAACTCAGGTGTTGAGTTAGCGGCTAATTATAAACTGCTTACCGGAGATTTCAAGTTAAATGTTGGTGCGAATATCTCCTTTATAAAGAATAAATTGGAATCCATTTATCCGGGTGCACCAAATCCACTTATTCTTCCATCGGCTGGTGGAAGTAGCTTGTATGGTGGTTCATTGCATGCACTTATTGTTGATCGACCTGTGAGTACTTACTATTTGTACAACATGTTGGGTATTTACCAAAAAGATGCTGATGTTCCGGAAAAATTGTTTGCTAAAGGCGTAAGAGCCGGCGATGTACAATACGAAGATGTTAACTTAGATGGCGATGTCAGTGAATTAGACCGCAAGGATGTGGGCAAAGCAACACCTGATTTTTTTGGTGGAGTGAATACTTTCATGTCGTGGAAAGGGATAGATTTATCCATAGTTGGTCGTTTTTCTGTAGGCGGTAAAGTCTTTTCGGCTTGGCAGGGCGCAAATGGAGTTGAAGGAACCGACAATCCGGCTATGTCGCCAGCCTCCACCACGGTAGGCGAACAGTATTATAACGTGCGCGAATTTTATGCTTTGAATTATTGGAAAGGCGAAGGTACCAGCAATACCGTGCCACGACCTATTCGAACAGGCGTACACACCGGTTATAATACGGGTTATAATTCCTTATCATCCACTCGATATTTGGAAGATGCATCCTTTTTTAAATTACAAACGATTACCTTAGGTTACAACTTACCATCAAAATTAATTAGCAAGATAAAAATTAATTCATTGAAATTATTTGTTACTGCCGAAAATATATTTACTTTTTCAACTTACTCAGGTTACGACCCGGAGGCCTCATTCAGCAGTAGTCCGGCAAATTCAAATTATGGTGTTGATTTTGGAATGGAGCCAAACCTTCGCATTATCTCTGGTGGTATTAGTATTAAACTTTAAAATTAAAAAAGATGAAAAACAGTTTATATATTGGTGTATTTGCAGTGATTCTGCTATTTAGCTCTTGCGAAAATGCGCTGGACTCCATTGTCCCAAAAGATAAAGTGGCGCAAAGCACCTTATCTGTCAACGATATTGACCGACTTCGAAATGGGGTTTATAACGAAATGGAAGATTTTGCATGGTCGGTACAGTTCGATTTCGATATAAAAGGTGAAAACTTTAAGGCTGGTCCTGGTTTTAGTTTAATTGATCCGGTTTCGATGATACCTGCCGGTGCCGATGTGGATGGTATTTGGAAAAGTTTATATGTTCGGTTACGAAGTGTGAACTTCCTGATTGAAACGCTGGATGAATTAAACGACCCAAAATTTGCAACGGTGCGTGGCGAAATGTATTATTTCAGAGCGTTGATTTACTACAACTTAGTAACCCGATGGGGTGGTGTCCCTATTTTAAAAAAGAGAACCTATGACAGTATTCAGCGTTCGAGCGAACAAGAGGTTTGGGAATTTATTCTGACTGATTTGGACGTTTCTGAAAGGAATATTGGTGATTTTGCCGAAAAATGGTATGCATCAAAACCTGCTGTTTATGGTTTATTGGCTAAAGTATATTTGGCACAAAAAAACAATGAAAAAGTGATTGAATATTGCAATAAAATAATTGCACTGAATAAATTTGTGCAAGCAACATCGGCAAACGAATATGCAACCATGTTTATTGCAAGCTCTACAAGCAAGGAAGTAATATTCGGTTTTTTGAACAATAATTCTACGAATAAACACTTACTATATCAAAAAGTGAATGATGTAGATGGCACTTGGGAGTTTGCTGCCGAAACAACACTTTTCAATACACTTTATGCTGATTATACGGTTGGTGGAACAACATTTACCGGCGATAAACGAAAAACAGCTGTCTTCAGCGCCGATGCCAATCGTATTATTAAGTTTCCAAACGGAAAAACGGGGCAACAATTGGTTAGTACGACAAATGCAGATTATACACCTTTGAATGTACTACGATATTCTGACATTTTACTTATGAAAGCCGAAGCACAGGGCGGAGGAGCTGATGCAGCTGCAACACTGAAACCCTATTTTACTAACAGGTATGCAACACCGCCAACCGAAGCCAATGTAGCTGCTCTGAATGCAACCGATTTCCAAAATTTGATTTTGAAAGAAAGACGTAAAGAGTTTTTTGGCGAAGGACAATGGTGGTACGACCTGAAACGTACCGGCAGAACCGATTTGCTTACTTCATTGAACGAACGAAACTATCTGTTGTATTATCCGGTTCCTCAAAGTCAAAAAGACATTGCAGGATATACGCAAAACGATGGATATTAAATGAAGCATTTACCATTTTACAATGTACAATTTACCATTTAATAAAAGAAATTCAAAGACGCACATTACTTATACACACGATTTGTAACAAAAAATATTATGATAATACGATTTTTACAGTCAATGCTTTTAATTTCAACTATTTTGATAAGTAGTTGTAAGACAGCTGAGCCCGAACTGGTCGTCATAAATTGTGTGTTTACTGTTGAACCGCAAATTTATCTGACAATTAATTCGGAATTGACTTTCAGCGACAAATCAAGCATAACATCCGGAAAAATAGTTAGTTGGAGTTGGGATTTTGAGGATGGAACAAAGTCGGCGATCAAAAATCCTGTTCATTCATTTACAACAGCCAAATCGTACAATGTAACGCTTACAGTGAAAGATGAAAACAACAATTCGAAATCGTACTCTAAAATAGTAGTAGTGGGTGACCCACAAAAAGGTTTGCGGCGAATTATGTATCAAACCACCGACACGGTTTACGTTTGTGCACACAGAGCCCTTCACTTAACATTATCGAACGACGATTATCCTGAAAATTCGATGACTGCAATAAACAGGGCTATTGCAAATAAAATAGATTTGTTTGAATGCGATGTGCGAAATACGGCCGATGGGGTTTTGGTTTTGATGCACGATGCTACTATCGACAGAACAACAAATGGAACGGGTACACTCAATAAACTTAATTATTCTGCTATTAAAAATTTAAAATTAAAAAACTACACTACGAATAGTTTGACGAACGACACCATTCCAACTTTAAAACAAGTGCTCACATTATCAAAAAATAAGATTTTCATTACCCTTGATATTGACGCAAAAGCACCTGTAGCAGATGTTCTGAAAATGGTACAAGATATGGATCTGATGGATCAAGTTATATTTTTTACAACTACCCAATCCGACATTAGTTATTTGATTAATAATGGGGCAATTGTAATGCCTTCGTGTTATAACAACAGCACTTTCGGCACTTACATACAAAACAATCAGAAACCATTAATATTCCAGACAGATAAAAATGGATACGATGAAGAATGGATTTCGATGAAAACAGCTAACATTAAGATATATTGTAATTTATACATGTTGGATGTCGGATTGCCCAATACCGACAACTGGGCTCAACTAAATGCCGCAGTGCAAAACGGGGTAAATATTGTTCAAACCGATTACCCGTTAGAAATGATTGCTTACCTGAAATCAATTCATAAACACTAATCAATATTGAAGTCCTTTTTTTAAAGTTCGCAGTCCCACATAATTGGGATTGCTGAGAGTACCTTTTCAAATTTCAATACTTGTTATCATAATAATATTTTATAAATAATTGAATATCAATGAAATATATAAATTTAAATAAGAAGTTGCAAGTGATTTTGCTTTGTGCAATTTTACAATTTGTAGTTGGTTGGCCAACCCCTGTTGCTTCACAAACGATTAGTGTGGATAATGCCCTTCATAACAATGAAGTCTTAGTCGCTTCCCATCGTTGTAGCTGGCGAACAGCACCCGAAAACTCGATTCAGGCATTGAAAGATTGCATCGAAATGGGAGTGGATATTGCCGAAATTGATTTAAAACGAACGAAAGATAATCAGTTAATCATTATGCACGACAAAACGATTGACCGAACTACCAACGGCAAAGGGAAACCGGAAGATTACACATTGGAAGAAATTAAAAAATTGAAATTGAAAGCGCCAACAGGACATCCCACAAGGCATACAATACCTACATTTGAAGAAATGCTATTAGTTGCCAAAGATAAAATTCTTGTCAATATTGATAAAGGCTATTCTTATTTCGATCAAGCCATGGAAATGGTAAAAAGGCTGAATATGACTCAGCAAGTGATTTTCAATGTAGAAAATGATTTAGCTTATGATAGT
>JBBQMQ010000229.1:0-7026 GCA_038329115.1 Bacteroidales bacterium | reverse complement strand
TCCATTTTCCATATCAACCCTGTGTGTAAGGTTGACAAATCCAGCCGTAGCTGTTGGAGTGACATTACCAAACATCATAACTTTATAGTTTGGGTCTTCAGACATTACTGTATTGGTCGTGGCATCACTTCCATTAAAAGGTGTACCGCAAGAATGCATTTGTACTCCTAAATAGGTTTTGATTAACTGCGTTGCCTGATCAAAATGAGCTTTTTGATAGGCATATGTTGTCCCCAAGAATTCCGGACTGATATGATCTAATCCATGGTGCCAAATTTCAAAAAGTTTTTCACCTTTACTATTTGTTGCATTTAAATATGGACTAAGCGTAGTTAGCGAAGTGGCATCAAATGTATTAGCAATTGCTCCAAATCCGGCCTTAATTTGTCGTTGAACAAGATAATCGAGCGTTGGTATGCTCGAGCACGTATTATTTGGTGCCTTTAAATCATCGAGTTTGAGGATTATTGTTGGACCGGCAAAACCACTTTTACTAACCGCACAACCCCAAAGGACTAAAATTAGAATTTTTATTTTCATTTATTTGTGTTTATTTTTTTTGAGTTTTTAAGATTTTATTTGAAATTATTTTTACTTCATCAATATAAATGATTAGTGAATTTGTTTGATTTTCAATAGGTTTGATATTTATTTCCGGAAGAAAAACCAATTTTGAAATGATAGATTTTTGTCTCAGCAATTTTCCTTTGCAATTAAAACGGACTAACTTCCATTCATTTGAAGCAGGTAAATCAGGAGTAATTAATTCCGAATAAGTCATTGTATTTTCATCTGAGTATAACCTAATTGCAAGTCTTCCGGCAGTTTTCTTGAGAACTTTCAGTTCAATTGTAAAATTTGAATCATCCATATTCAAATTATATGAAATTGTAGAAACTCCACGATGGCTCTTATTCAATACGTCATTAATTGTTATCGACGTATTCATCAATCTATTAATTTCTAATACTTTATCGCTCGTATTAATGCCACCTTTTTGGGGATTTGGAACTACCTGAACCTGAATTTCAGCCGAATTATTATCAGGAATCCAGGACTTTCCCAGAAAGTTTGTTAGTGTATTTAAATCGAAATTTTCAAAATTTTCATTCAAAGGCATTCGTTGAATCCGTTTCTTAAATTGATCCAAATAGAGCGACTCAGGTAATAATGTTTCACCTTTCCCTTCGCCTTCAACAAAATCTTCCGGACCAGTATTAAATGATATTCCGCCCTCAATGCCCAATACAGGAGTCGTCAATACTTTACTCACAACACCCGAAGTACCAATAACATAGCCTTGTCCATATTGTCTCGAAATGACTAAATTCGCATTTTTGTTTGCGCCTTTTCCTTTGGTGTTCCAAATAACACTTTGAGTGGTTGAATACATGTGCATATCACTTTTTGCTCCCCAAGGACGAAAGCTAGCATCAATTCCATCACCATCCGCATCGAAAGAATCGAACAAGTTTGCCATACTCAAAGCCATGTGAAAATCGCTGAATAATCGAGGGTCTTTTGAAGTACATTTAAGTAAAACATTTCCACTAGAAGACATCTCTTTAAAATCATAATTATGACGACCATGTTCTCCATGACAATTTTTCACTAAACAATCATTTCCTTCCAACGTATATAAATATCCATTTCCACCACCACCTTCATATTGAGTTCTCTGAAAATTGCAGTTTTCGATTGAAACAAATCGTGATTCGGCAATTCTGAGACAATTTGCTAGTACATGAATATCCATTGTATTTTCCTTTGGACGATAGGTCGAAACATTTCTAACCCAGCAATTTAATGCATTCCTGAAAACAACCAAATGTGAGCCGTGAACTTCATATGCACCGGTTCCTTCAATAGTGTAATCTGACTCATCCCATCCGTTTCCTTTGTTTTCAATATTTCCTATCGACAAATCCTCAAGTCCACATTCTGTCAATTGCGAATTTATTTTAAACACTCTGGCATTATCTCTCATTTTCAGGAAATAACGTGTTGGAGCATCAATTTCGATGCAATTTTTCAAAGAATCAACTGAAACTATTTCTCTGCAAAAACGAACCCCTTTAAAAGTTGTCCAATAGCCTGTACATCCATGTTCTGCTATAAAAGCATCAGTTAAATCTGTCACAATAGCCACAAGGTCTCCTTTTTTAAACATTGAAGCATCTGCAACCGGAATGGTTGTTGTTGGTAATAGCAAATCTTTTGATAATAATGTTTTTTTACCATTCAAAGGAGTATTCCAACTTCCTCTTTCAGGATAAAAATAAATTAATTGTTTGTTTCGGATATTGGTCGAATTGCTTTTAATAAAGGTTTTTGTTGCACCCTCACCACGAATAATAACATTATTGTATTTGATTTTTAATGCTTGAATATTAGATCCTGAAATGGAAATATTATATTCTCCTGCAGGAAGAAAAATAACTCCTCCTCCATTTTTCCCAACATTATCAATAGCTCGCTGAATAGCAATGGTAGCATCAATATTACCTTTATTATCGGCATTATACGGAGGTTTTGTAACATCAACTATATTAGATGTAACTACCGGAATTTTTTCTAAACCGCTTTTATAACCTGCATATGAAAAATCATGAAGAAATCGGCCCTCAGAGTCACTATACCCCGGTATCCAATTTTCAGGATACAGACTACTATGCCAGGTTTGCGCTGTCAGGATTAGGGTATGAAAACACAAAATAAAAAGAAATACAAATTGAAATATTTTTCGATTATTCATTTTTATCAAATTATTTAAGAATTACTTTGCCTGCATATTTTTTTTCTGAACCAGAATAGGTGCATCAATTTCAATTTTATAGTTTGCAACATCTACATCAACAATTTCCCTACAAAAACGAACACCCTTGAACGTTGTCCAATAGCCGGTACATCCATGTTCTGCAATAAAACCTGCGGTTAAATCGGTAACCAATGCTACCCAATCTCCTTTTTTAAAAAGTGTTGCATCCTTAACAGGGATGCTTGTTGTAGGTAAAAGCAAATCTTTTGTTAAAGGTATGGTAATGCCATTTAAAGGAGTATTCCAACTTGCTCCATCCGGATAGAAGTATATTAATTGCTTATTACGGATATTGGTTTAATTGTTTTTAATAAAGGTTTTATCTGAACCATCTCCCTTGATTACAACATTATTATATTTTATTCTTAATGCCTGAATGTTTGTACCAAAATTGAAATACTATATTCTCCGGCAGGCAAAAAAACAACTCCTCCACCATTTTGTCCTACATAATCTATGGCTTTCTGAATGGCTACTGTTGCATCTACTACTCCGGTTTTATCTGCATTGTAAGGTGTCAGAGTTACAACTACAATTTTCTTCGAATTCTGTGGAATAATTTCCATTCCACCATGATATCCTGCAAATGAAAAATCATGTAAAAAGCGACCCTTGCTATCAGAATATCCCGGCGACCAATTGTCCGGATAGAGACTACTACGCCACGTTTGGGAATTCAACGAAGCAGCTTGAAAAAAGAGGAAAACAATTATCAAGTATTTCGGCTGACAAATTTTAATCATGATTATATTTTGAGAAACGAAAAAATACGTATTAAAATTGCAAATCAATTATTTAATTACCTTGCCAACAAGCATTTTTCCTGAACGTAAGTAACAAGAGGCAATGTAAATCCCTGAGTTTAACGAAGAAACATCTATTCCGTCATTCGTAGAGTTGAGTTGTAACTTCATACAGGTAATTCCTGATAAATTTGTCAGTTCAAAAAGACAAGTTTCTTCCGGTAAATTCTCAATTTGTAGCATAGATGTTCGTGGAATAATATACAAACTTAAACTACTATCGCTTTTAATATCACTTATTGAAGCAGGCGCAGGTGCAATCACCTTAATATCATCAATATATATTACAACCGGATCTAGATTTGGTGTAATTCCATCTGCAAGTTTGTCTTCTCGTGGAAGAATAGTAAATACTGAAGAAAGAGTATCTTTATTTTGTTTGAAAAGATTGTTGTACTTTGTTAACGTCGTGTAATCATATTCAATAGTTTGCCAGTTGTCACTAACGTTCACTGTTTTTTGAATATCACTGTTATAATCCGCACCTAACCTGATTCCTATTTTAGTGCTTAAAACGCCCGAATTCTCACTAGCCCGGAAAAGAACTTTTAATTGTAAGATATTATTTGTTTTGTTTAATACTGTCGGATAAGCATAAGTATTGACATAATCATATGCTTGTGCTGCAGCACCACCGGTTTTAGTTACTTTAAGTACGGTATTACTATTATTTATAAGGTCAGAAACAGGGTTTGATACAAGTCCCCGTAAAATGTTTGTGCTGTTTATCGTTTTCCAAATATTGACATTGGTAGCTTCAAAAGTTTCATTCAAAGGATTTATTGAGGTTAAGAGTTTTATGTCATCAACCCATAACGTCATTGGATCTTTTTGTCCGGCAACTGTTGGAGCTTTTTCAATTTCAAAGTTTAGTTTAGGTGTAGCGGTCATCGATAATACAAGCGATGAGAAATTGAATTGAACTGTTTGCCAGTCTGGCGAACCAGTCACATCGGTTGTTACGATTGTATAAGTGTTTACACTTGCATTTGGATAAAGTCTGATGCCGACCTTGCCAGTTACAGTTTTAAGTATTTTTGCTTCAATAATACAATTAGTGGCAGTCATGGGTAAATCATAACTTGTTGCAAAAGCACCTCTGAAAGCAAAACCGGAAGCTGATTTATCATTCGAAAGGGTATCAATTGAGAGCCTGTTGATTTGAAGAACCTTATTACTTAAGTTGAGTCCTGATTTATTCGGATTATCAACAACTTGTATAGTTATAGTTGGACTTGTAAGATTCTGCCACATAAACCCTCCGGTAGTTGAGAGTACAGAAGTTAATGGTGTAGCAGAAGTTGCAAAATTTTCAAATGTTTCATTTAATGGGCTAAATGCATATATCGATACTGTCGAAAGCACCATTAGGACTGCGAAAAGTACATTTTTTTTCATTTTTAATTTAATTAAGAGTTATATATTTGAATTCTTTGTAATCATAAAACAAAGAGAACGATAATACAAATGTAAAATAATAATAAGAACAATACATTGCCCGTTTTCATAATTAATTTGCTCTTTTCAACATTTAATTGGGAATATGTCTATATTGCTGAAATACAATCGCATACAATCAAACTAAAGTAAATTTTCATTGCAGGCAACAATACCAAAACAGTTGCAAGAAGCACAAAAGAATGAATCTATTCCTCCTTTTTATTCAATGTAATTTTTCTTCTGTAATAAAATATCACGTGAAGAGGTTCCTAACATAAAATTATAGTTGCCTTTTTCGAAAATAAACTGATGTGCTTTTTCGGAATAAAAAGATAAATCTTGTCTTGAAATTTCAAATGTCAACAACTTTGTTTCGCCGGGTGAGAGTTGTACTTTCTCATATCCTTTTAATTCTTTTACTGGCATGGGTACTACACAATTCGGGTTATTGATATAAAGTTGAACAACTTGTGCACCCTTACTTGTTCCAATATTCCGGATATTGCATTTTATAAAAATTCTAGAATCGCTATTTTTTTGAGCTTCAATAATAATATCCGATAATTGAAACTTAGTATAAGAAAGTCCAAAACCGAATGGAAATTGTACCGGTTTTTTAAATTTATCATACCCTCTATATCCAACAAAAATTCCTTCGGAATAGCTGACTCGTTTATCATTATCGGTATCATAATAACTATTGAACGTTGGATTATCTTCCCATTTTTTCTCGAATGTAATAGGAAGTTTTCCTGAAGGATTTGTTTTACCAAAAAGAACTTCGGCAATAGCAGTTCCACCTTCCTGTCCGGGATACCACGCCCAAAGCAGCCCACTAAGCTTCGAATACCATTGCTGCATTTCAACAGCTCCTCCGGCATTGACAACTCCAATTATAGGTTTACCGGTTGAAATTGCAAATTCTATCAATTTTGTATCAATATCTGGAAGTTTAAATGTTCGGTCGCATCCTTCCTTTTCAGTTTTAGAATTAAATCCGAAACAGGCAACCACTAAATTGGCATCTCTAAATTTTTCTCGAATTTTACTTTCATCTTTTGCAACTGAGTCTAATGAGACATACGAAACTTTAATATCATTTTCCAATGCTATTTTTTGAATCCCTTCCAGCGTGCTTACGAAATGAAACGGATCGAGCCTTCCACTTCCACCTCCCGATATAAAACTTGAAGCATTGGGACCGCAAACTACAATTTTCTTAATCTTGGTTTGTTTTATTGGCAATATATTACCCACATTTCTGAGCAACACTATTCCTTCACGTGCAACATTTAATGCAACATTTGCACTCTTGGGATTATCGAGTGATATTTGAGTGTTTAATTGTTTTTTATCTTTTAAACCAAAACCTATAATAGTTCGGAGTATATTAAGGACTTTACTATCTATTTGACTTTCTGCTATTTTTCCATTTGCCAAATAAAATTTAAGACTGTCAACACTCATAAAAAGACCTCTTGGCATCTCAATAAAATATCAAGGCCGTTTTTAATTGCCTGAAGTGAATTGTGTGTTGCAATCCAATCAGACATGAAAATTCCTTGAAAGCCCCATTTTTTTCTCAGCACATCAGTTATCAAACTTCGGTTTTGGGAAGTGTAAATTCCATTTAGCAGGTTATAACTAGACATTACTGCTCCAACATGAGCTTCGGTCACTGCTGCCTCAAATGCAGGCAAATATATCTCGTTCAGGGTACGTTCGTCAATATCCGAACTTACATTATAGCGATTCCACTCCTGATTATTCCCTGCAAAATGCTTTATTGTGGCTATTACTCCTTCCGATTGCACGCCATTAATGTAACCCACAGCAGTTTTTGAAGTTAAATAGGGTCTGCTGAGAAACCCCTTATTGTTTGTTATTCAGATAAATATGATTAAATTTGTGCAATTAAATGCAAGGATATATGACATCACCCCGCAAAAAGCATGCACTAGTGCC
>JBBQMQ010000228.1:0-7036 GCA_038329115.1 Bacteroidales bacterium | reverse complement strand
AGCATAGAAATTGAATAACAAATAAATAAAAAAATGGGATATTTTATTATAGTAATCGGTTTAATAATTATTGTTTGGGGAATCATTATTGTTCGCAGACCAAACACAACCGAAACAGTTGAAACAGTTCAAACAGTTCAACCCAAATTAAAAAAGGCAAATATCGAAAAGACGAAAGAAGATGATTTCGATGAAAACAAAGCCAAAGGCGATGCTTTTGAAAGTTTTGTTGTAAAACATTTCGACAAAAATTACTTTACACTTCAGGAGTGGCGTGGCGATAAATACGTCGATGGTAATTATCCGGTTTCGAGTCATTTTCCCGATTTAGAAGTCAATTTCACCTTTAAAAACCAAAACATAAATGAAAACTTTGCCATTGAATGTAAATGGCGTAAGACTTATTATAAAAACAGTATTGAATGGGCGCATAATTATCAGATTAAGAATTACAGAGAATACACCGACAAATTAAATATCCCTGTATTTGTGGTAATTGGAGTTGGTGGAGAACCTAACAAACCAAATGAAATATTTATTATCCCACTAAGTAAGCTCGAAAGCAACACAATTAGTAAAGATGAACTAAAGCCCTACAAACGTAAAACAGTTGACGAAAATTTCTTTTGGGATTTTAAAGAAAACAAATTGGAATAAGTAGATAAAGAGAAAAGTTGCAATCCGTGCCAACAATAAATAATAAAAAGGCACAGGTTGCCGCTCGGCTTTGCCGCTTTGCTTGCAAAGAAACCTGCGGCCAGCATGAGTGGAATCGCTCATCGAGACAAAATAAATGATAATTGGATTACAGTAAACAAAATTTTGAGATATTCACACAAAAACAAAATTTATGAAAACAACAAATTCCCATTCCCGCTTTTTTGCTTTGCTTTTGTTGATTGCATCTTTGTTTCTTATTTCTACGAATGCCTTTGCATTCAATTACACCATTAGCTTTACCGGCTCAGGTGCAAGCACCACAGTGGATAATGTGATAGTGCAGAATCTGACTAAAGGCACTACTGTAACTGTTCCAGCAGGGAATACGCTAAGTTTGACTGATCAGAACACTGCTGTAAGTATGTTGAATACCGATAATGAGTCGGTGAGCATTTATCCAAACCCGATTCAAAGCACTGCCACTTTTACTTTCACCGCAGCCAACGAGGGCAGTACACAGATAAGAGCTTATATGCCGGATGGAAAAAAAGTACTTGATTTAACTACCCATCTGCACAAGGGCAGAAACGCATTCCAACTTGCATTCCCAGCTGGAGTTTATACACTCCAGGTGCAAGGCAATGGTTACCGGTATACCGCCAAAGCCATTAGCCAAGCCACCACGGCTTGCCAGCCTCAGATTTCTTTTGCTGGCATAGTTTCAGAAACGAAACCACAAAAAGCCAAAGCCTCGACCGCTGGTACAACCACTATGACTTACACCCTTGGCGACCTATTACTTTACAAAGGCACTTCAGGTAATTATGCTACAGTGCTAACCGATAAACCAATAAGCGACAAAACAACAAATTTTGCATTTGCGGAATGTAAAGATGCCGACAATAACAATTACAGTGTAATAACCATTGGCACACAAACATGGATGGTAGAGAACTTAAAAACAACTAAATATAGAAATGGAGAAACCATAGCTACAACTACAAGTACTTCAATTCCAAATGATGCCACCTCAAAATACCAATGGGTATATAATAACCTTGAGAGTAATGTAGCCATTTATGGACGATTTTACACGTGGTATGCTGCTACTGATACCCGAAGCATAGCCCCCACAGGCTGGCACGTACCCACCGAAGCCGAATGGACTACACTTGAAAATTACCTGATAGCCAATGGTTATAACTACGATGGAACTACCACTGGTAATAAAATAGCCATGTCACTTGCTGCCACTACCGGCTGGAATTCAGACACAAGTACAGGCGCTATTGGCAATGACCTTAGCATAAACAACAGTTCAGGCTTTTCTGCCCTTGGGGCAGGCTACCGTAGTACCGATGGTTCGTTCAACAATGCTGGCTATTGGGGTTTATTGTGGAGTGCATCTGCTTCTCGCGCCACAACAGACGCACGGGAAATGCGCTTGTTCTACAATAACAACAATTCGAGCCGTGGCGACTCCTACAGGAATGCTGGCTACTCGGTTCGGTGCGTAAAGGATATTCCTACCATAGCCGAACAACCTTTGTCCTTGTGGATGTATTTAATTAAAGAGAAAAGGATTGCACTTGTCGTTGGGATATGTTATCCCAACTGTATGTAATTATAAGGATTTTAATCCACTACTTTCAAATTGTTATTGGGTTGAAAATCCAAAGAATACAAGAACCGGGATAGCATATTCCAGTGTCAGTGCGTAATTTTCAGCATTTAATGAAATAAGTATAACCGAAGGGACGAAGTTGTGTTTAAATAGTATAGTCGACCATAAATAACCTATAAATTTCAAGACAATGAAAGTATTTAAATTATTAATAGTCACTGCATTTAGCTTAATCTATTCTTGCAATGAATGCGACAAGGAACACACCTACTTGTTGACTGAAAAGACAAAATCATATTTTGGTAACTTTTCGAATGGCGACATGTGGGTATTCAAAAAGAACCAAGATGCTGACTTTATAGACACATTGATTCTAAGAAACAGGATTGATACGCTGGTTTTTAAGTATACAGAAAGTAAATGTGATGGTGATTATTTTGAATTGATTAAATATCAGCTCATATCGGGAAGTAATGTAGATACATTGAAAGTTGAATTATTATCAGGACCCAATATTGACCAATATAGCCTTAAGGGTTCGTTTGATAATCAACAATTACACTGTTATCACAGTATAGATAAAAAAACTGGTGAATTTAATTACAATGAATATTTTAAGGACGTACTAAATATTTTGCCTGAATATGAATTGAATAATGAACATTATTTCAGTGTTGTGGACATAACTTTCATTCAATTTCAACCAGTGATTCCAGAAAAAGTCCCGAGATATTTTCATGCTTTAAACAAAGGATTAATAGAGTTTGAGGTTTTTGATGAATTAGCAAACAATAGAGTAAATTATTCATTGCTTAAGATCATAAAGAAATAAAATCGCCAGCTGGTGCGGATTGCAATCAGTGACAATAATAAATAATAAAAAGGCACAGGTTGCCGCTCGGCTTTGCCGCTTTGCTTGCAAAGAAACCTGCGGCCAGCATGAGATATAACTTTTGAGAGAACTTGAAAATAACAAGAATAGAATAATAATTTAATAACTATGCGTTACACAAATTTAATTTTCACTATCATTTTTTCTACAATTACAATAAGTTGTAACAAGTCAAATATAAAAAACAATGAAGAAACCGAGTCAAATTCATTATCTCAACTGAAGCAACAAGAATCAGACTCTGTCAATGAAGAGAGAATATATAAGCTTATTTACAATCTTCCTGAAGTAGTTGAAAGAGCAAAATACATAGAAAAAGAGACACAAGGTAAAAGACATTTAGTAATAATGATTGCAGAAAAACCAAAAGAAAAAACACAAAATTATTATTGGGTAAAAGTTGGAGAAAATTTGGAGACGAATTTTGTAACGCATTATAATTTTTATGTTTATAAAGAGAAATATGAGATTAAATATTATGATACAGTAAATGATACAATAATTAATCTTGAAACTTGGAGAAAAAACAATATTCAATAACTAATCAATTTAAAAATGCAAACATGAAAAATAAAACCTTATTAACGACAATTGTTTTTACAGTTATTACAGTGTATTCGGTAGCACAAGTGAAAGGAAAATTTACAGACTCCCGTGATGGGAATATATACAAAACCGTAAAAATAGGCAAACAGGTATGGATGGCGGAAAACTTAAAATACTTACCAAGTGTAATTGGTCCTGTTACGGGTTCTGATACAATCCCTTATTATTATGTTTATGGCTATAATGGAACTGATGTAGCTGAAGCCAAAGCTACAGATAATTACCGAATATTTGGCGTTTTATACAATTGGTCTTCGATTAGTTGTACGTTAAAACAAAGCAGAGTAGAAGGCATTTGTCCTAAAGGCTGGCATGTTCCATCAGATAATGATTGGACAACATTGATTGAATATTTAGGAGATTATAAAGCTGCTGGTGGAAAATTAAAAGAAGCATACTCAGACTCTACTTATTGGGATTGGGATGTAAATGTTACTGATGCTTCTAATGAAAGTGGTTTTACTGCTCTTCCAGGTGGTGAGCGTTATTCTAATGGAACTTTTATTCTCATTAAATCTGACGCTCGGTGGTGGACAACAACAGATATCAATACAACATCCGCATTTAATCTTTCTATGCGTTACGACGAAAATGGTATTTACACTAAAATAGCTAATAAAAAGTCTGGTTTCTCAGTTCGCTGTATAAAGGATTAATTTGCGAAATATTCCCTTTGTTTATTTCTAGGTAATGGTCGAATAAAAAAATCGAATATGAGCCAAATCTAAAAATTATCTCTATTATTAACTTAACGATTGATAAATTGAACGAGTAAAAACACCCTAGCTACCGCACGATTGCATCGTGTGGTAGGTCGTCAGGCAAACAGAAAACAATAAATATCCATGAGTAGAAAAAAGAAAAAAGCATATTGGATATAGTGTTGATATAATTACAGAATACATCGAAAATAATCCCCAAAACTGGTCTGCAGATAAATTATATGTACTGACAAATAACAATGAAAAAACATTGTAATCAAATTACTGCTGTTAGGATTTATAATCAAACCAAGCGTGAGAACTTATTTGTTTGTATCTTTGTTGGATTAAATAAATGATGTATCTCGCAATTAATGGACAAAAATTCAAGTTCTGATACTATAAATTCCCTTTTTAGGGGGTTAGGGGGCAACTACCAACTCACCGATTTTCTTCCCACTACCAAAAAAGAACTTGAAATTCGTGGCTGGGATGAAGTGGATGTTGTGCTTTTCAGCGGTGATGCGTATATCGATCATCCTGCTTTTGCAGCTGCAGTAATTGGTCGGACTTTGGAAGCGCAGGGTTTGAAAGTGGCTATAGTTCCACAACCTAACTGGCGGGATGATTTGCGCGATTTCAAAAAAATGGGACGTCCACGTATGTTCTTCGCAATCTCTGCCGGCAACATGGATTCGATGGTGAATCATTATACTGCTAACAAACGACTTCGCTCCGACGATGCCTATACGCCTGATGGCAAAGCAGGTATGCGTCCTGATTATGCAACGATAACTTATGCCAACATCATTAAAAAACTCTATCCTGATGTGCCGTTGGTAATTGGAGGCATTGAAGCTTCATTACGACGTTTCACGCACTACGATTATTGGTCGGATAAACTGATGCCAAGCATTTTGATTGATACTAAAGCCGATTTACTCATTTACGGAATGGGAGAGAAGCCGATTATTGAATTGGTGAATGAAATGAAAAGCGGAAAAACTATTTCCGAAATTCATTTTATTCCTCAAACTTCCTATCTCACAAAAGAAGTATTGTCTTTCAGGGAATGGAAAAATACCACGCTGGTTTCGCACGAAGAATGTCTCGTGGATAAAAAGAAATACGCTTCTAACTTCAAACATATTGAAACAGAATCGAATAAATACCATGCTTCACGCCTGATTCAACAAACCGGGAAACGTTTTGTAGTGGTGAATCCACCTTACGAACCGCTGTCGGAAAAAGAACTGGATGCTTCGTATGATTTGCCTTACACACGACTTCCACATCCGAAATACAAAGGGAAAACCATTCCGGCGTATGAAATGATTAAGTTTTCGGTAAATTTGCATCGGGGTTGTTTCGGTGGTTGCACATTTTGTACCATTTCGGCTCATCAGGGAAAGCATATTGTTTCCCGTTCCAAAGAATCGATTCTGAATGAAGTGAAAAAAATAACCGCCATGCCTGATTTTAAAGGCTATCTGAGCGATTTGGGAGGTCCTTCGGCCAATATGTATAAGATGAAGGGAATTGATATGAATATCTGCCGTTTGTGCAAAAAACCGTCGTGTATTTTCCCAAAAGTATGCTTTAATCTGAATACCGATCATAATCCGTTACTGGATATTTATCGCTCGGTGGATAAAATTCAGGGTATCAAGAAATCATTTATCGGAAGTGGAATCCGGTATGATATGTTACTATCGGATACTGATAATCAGGATGTAAATAAAAGCCATTCTGAATATACAAAGGAATTAATCACAAATCATGTTTCGGGTAGGTTGAAGATTGCACCCGAACATACTTCCGATCAGGTTTTGAATTTGATGCGTAAACCAAGTTTTGATTATTTTGCAAAGTTTAAAGCTCAATTTGACCGGATTAACCGCGAAGCCGGACTCAATCAGCAACTGATTCCGTATTTTATTTCGAGTCATCCCGGTTGCCACAACGAAGATATGGCTGATTTGGCAGCATTGACCAAAAAGTTTGATTTCCGTTTGGAACAGGTTCAGGATTTTACACCAACACCCATGACTTTAGCTACTGAAATTTATTATTCCGGTTATCATCCGTATACGTTGGAAGAAATTTTTACGGCAAAGAGTAAAGATGAAAAGCTGGAACAACGGAAATTCTTCTTCTGGTACAAAAATGAATACCGCAATGCCATTATCCGCGATTTACAGAAGATGAAACGCCCTGATTTGCAGAAGAAATTGTTTGAAAAGTAAGCTGAAAATTGGATTAAAATAATGTCTCATTATACTTAGTGATTTTTTTTGCCTTAGTGTCTTTGTGGCAAGAAAAATGGCCACCAAGTCACAAAAGCACTAAGGTTTCACGAAGTAAATACAATAACGTAGCGAATTACCTAATCAAAAAAAAATGTTTCAACTGTTTATATCTTGCCTGATTTGGGATGGTATTTTTATTTTTTAAACCGTTGAATCAGGTTATACGCTTTGTAAATTCCCAATTCGCCCGCTTTGCTTAAATCAGCTAAGCCTTTTACATCCTCGCCAATAAATAAATAAGTCA
>JBBQMQ010000227.1:0-7038 GCA_038329115.1 Bacteroidales bacterium | reverse complement strand
AGTCGTAACCGCTCATAACACCGGCATTTACCAGATTCAGACTGGTTTCATATCGGCCCATTTCCACCGAACCCGTGCTGCACTGTGTTTTATTTATAATCAGAATTCCACGTTCGGTAGCATCCTTCAGCGAATTATAAAACCAGGTGCGACGTGGAGCATTTCCTGCCCCGAAACTTTCCAGCACAATGGCTTTTAAATCCGGGATATGAAGAATCGCGTTCACCGTATGTTCTGTAATTCCCGGAAAGAGTTTAAGAATGGCAATATTTTGGTTAATCGAAGTGCGAACCCGCAACTTTGTTCCCGCCGCCGGATAATGAATATACGAACGGAAATATTTGATATGAACACCGGCTTTTGCCAATGGTGGATAATTGTATGAATTAAACGCACTGAAATGTTCGGCATTTTTCTTTGTCGTGCGGTTTCCCCGGAAAAGAGTATCTTCAAAAAAGATACAAACCTCAGGAACAATCGGTTGTCCGCTTTCTTTGGCAGTGGCAATTTCGATGGCGGTCAGCAAATTTTCCTTGGCATCCGAACGCATCATGCCGATTGGCAACTGTGCTCCGGTAAAAATAACGGGTTTCGACAGGTTTTCGAGCATAAAACTCAGTGCCGAAGCAGAATATGCCATGGTGTCGGTTCCATGCAAAACCACAAAACCATCAAAATCGTCGTAATTTTCCTGAATAATCTGTGCCATACGTTCCCAAACAGGTGGGTGGACATCGGATGAATCAATTAGAGGAAGAAACGGAATGCTTTTTATGCGAATGCCCGTCTGTTTTAGTTCAGGCAAATACTCTTGTAAACGATCAAAATCAATGGGACGCAAAGCTCCGGTAGTCGGGTCTTCGGACATACTGATTGTGCCACCCGTAAAAAGCAATAATACAGCACTTTCTTTTTCCACTATTTATTTATTTGAAATTCGATGCAAAGATAAAGTAAAAATCAATGCTTTTGATAGCAAAATGGTAATTTGAATTGGTTTTGTGTGATTTTAGTGGATTGTTTTTTTTCAACGTATCGGAATTTTAATTCCATGTTCCTTTTTCGAAATTGTTTTGAATGATAATTTATCACTATTTTTGCACTTTGGAAATCAAAAGGAAAAGAAATGAATCGAATTTTTCTGATCGGGTACATGGGTTCGGGCAAAACCACTATTGGTAAGTTACTGGCCGAAAAGCTGCACTATAGTTTCGTGGACATGGATTCGCATATTGAAGAAAAACAGTTCAAATCAGTTTCGCAGATTTTTGGCGAACTGGGTGAAGAAAAATTCCGGTTACTCGAGCAACAATACCTGCACGAAGTGGCTGAATTTGAAGATGTAGTGATTTCTACAGGCGGTGGAGCACCTTGTTTTTTCGATAACATGGATTATATGAATTCACGTGGCATTACGGTCTATTTGCAGTTATCAGCAGCCGAATTGGCAGAACGACTCGAAAGCTCACATGCCAATAAACGTCCGTTGCTGGCTGACCGAAAAGGAGAAGAATTGCGTCAATTCATTGCCGAAGGGCTTGATAAACGGGAGCCGTTTTATCTTCGGGCAACCTTTTCTGTTTCCGGAACCATAGAAGAAACGGTTCATGAAATGGTGAAAAAGACGTACGAATTAAAGTTGAAAAATGTTACAAAACAGGATTTATAGCATATAAAATCGTTTTATTTTAAAAAAGTTGCAGAATTATTTTTAACTTTGCCACCCGAACAAGAACGATAAAACAACTCAATCGGCTTATTGCCGGTCATTTATATCAAAATATGGATACAAAAATTTACAGTGTAATTACAGGAACAGGAAATTATATACCTTCCCGACAAATTAAGAATGAAGATTTTCTGAAACATGAATTTTACGAATCGAACGGAGAGAAAGTCTTAAGATCAAATCAGGAAGTTACCGAAAAATTCCTCGAAATTACAACCATTGCCGAGCGAAGATACATTACCGACGATTTAACTACTTCCGATCTGGCTTTTTTTGCTGCGCAAGATGCCATCGAGTCGGCCGGAATTGATAAAGAAGAGCTGGATTATATCATTCTTGCAAATAACTTTGGTGATACGCGGGCGGATAACCGGGCTTCGGATCATGTGCCTGCCATGGCTTCGAAAGTAAAACACAAACTGGGAATCAAAAACCCCGAAACCATTGCCTACGATTTAACTTTTGGATGCCCCGGTTGGTTGCAGGGCGTTATTCAGGCCGATTATTATATTAAATCGGGCGATGCCAAAAAAGTTCTGGTTATTGGTGCCGATGTTTTATCGCGCATCAGCGATCCACACGACCGTGATAGCATGTTGTATGCCGATGGTGCAGGAGCTGTAGTGCTCGAAGCCCGTGAAAGCAGCACGCCAATTGGCATTCTGGCTCACAAAACACGTTCGGATACATTTTCGCATGCCGGATTATTGCACATGGGAAAATCCTTTAACCCTGATTTTGAGAAAAAAGATGATTTGTTTTTGAAGATGAACGGACGAAAGTTGTATCAATATGCGCTCGAAACCGTTCCTCCATCTATAAAAGCATGTCTGGATAAAACAGATATTGACATTACCGAAGTCAAAAAGATACTCATTCATCAGGCCAACGGGAAAATGGACGATGCCATATTGAAGCGTCTTTACTCACTTTATAATATTAACGATGCGCCCGAAGATGTAATGCCAATGACCATTGCCACCCTTGGCAATACATCGGTAGCTACCCTTCCAACCTTATTTGACCTGATTTTGAAAGACAAGATGGATGGTCATGCCGTAAACAAAGGCGACATTGTTGTTTTTGCATCGGTTGGTGCCGGCATGAATATAAATGCAGTGGTTTATAAAATGGAATAATTTTTCCATTTTTTACAATACGTCCCGATAAATGTGCATAGAATGTATATTTATCGGGACGTATTATTTTGGCGTGATTTTCTTCCATATTGTCGATAACTTCTTGTAAAAAGTTTCTGTTCCTTTCGAAAATTGCCGTATCTTTAGCATCGCAATTGCAATTCCTCATCACCTGTTGCAATCAGGCTCTAAACAAATACTTAGCATGGATTCTTTCGTTCACCTGCATGTTCACTCTCACTATTCTATCCTCGATGGAATGTCTCACATTTCGGATTTAGTGGATAAAGCCTCCAAAACAGGCATGCATGCTGTTGCACTTACCGACCATGGAAGTATGTTTGGTGTTAAGGAGTTTTACAACTACGTAAAAAAGAAAAACTCCAAGGTTCATAGCCAGCTGGACGTAATTTATAAAAAGCTGGAATCCGAAGATCTTTCGGATGGAGAAAAAGCCGAATTGCAGAAGCAGCTGGACGAAGATAACCGTAAACTTTTTAAACCCATAATTGGTTGCGAAACCTATGTCGCGCCCCGCGGAAGACTCAGCAAAGATGGCCCCGACGACCGCAGCGGTTACCATCTTATACTTCTTGCCAAAAACAAAAAAGGATACCAGAATTTATGCAAACTGATTTCGACGGCATGGATTGAAGGCATGTATTACCGGCCGCGCATTGACCACGAAATTCTGGAAAAATACAGCGAAGGACTAATCGTTTCTTCAGCTTGTTTGGGCGGCGAAATTCACAAGAAAGTAGAAAGAGGCAATCTAAAAGAAGCCGAAGAAGCTATCATGTGGTATAAACGTGTGTTTGGCGATGATTTTTATATTGAGTTGCAGCGACACAAAACCGATAAGCCCAACGCAGACTATTCTACTTACGAAAAACAAATGCGTCAGAACGAAGAGTTGATAAAACTGGCGCGAAAAACCAATACCAAAATTGTTGCTACTAACGATGTTCACTTTGTAGAAGAAGAACACGGCGAAGCGCACGAACGACTTATTTGCCTTAGCACCGGTAAAGATCTCGACGATCCGAACCGCATGCGCTACACCAAGCAGGAGTGGCTCAAAACTCCGGAACAGATGCTTCAGATTTTTGCTGATATACCCGAAGCACTTGAAAATACGCTGGAAATTGCAGGAAAAGTAGAGTTTTTCGACATTGATTCCAATGCCATGATGCCGGTATTTCCTATTCCGGTTGATTTTGGTACCGAAAAAGATTACCGCGAAAGGTTTACAAATGAAATGCTGTTAGCCGAATTTGGCGAAAAAGGAATTACCGATGTGGGCGGCTACGAAAGGGCTGTTCGTGTAAAACTGGAAGCCGATTATCTTGGCAAACTAACTCTGGAAGGAGCTAAACACCGATATGGTACTGATATCGATCCGGAAACAATGGAACGCATCGAGTTCGAATTGCATGTTATGAAAACGATGGGTTTCCCCGGTTATTTTCTCATTGTGCAGGACTTTATTCAAGCTGCCCGCGAAATGAAAGTTTCGGTTTGTCCCGGTCGTGGTTCTGCTGCCGGCTCGGTGGTGGCTTATTGTTTGCGAATTACCGACATTGACCCATTGAAATACGATTTACTGTTCGAGCGTTTTCTGAATCCGGACCGTATTTCCATGCCCGATATTGATATTGACTTTGATGATGATGGCCGCGGACAGGTTTTGCGCTGGGTAACTGATAAATACGGAAAAGAGCGGGTAGCGCATATTATCACTTACGGAACCATGGCTACCAAGTCGTCAATTAAAGACGTGGCTCGGGTTCAACGTTTGCCACTTGCCGAAGCGGAACGTTTGACAAAAATGATTCCGGACAAATTTCCGGAAGGTGCCGATGGAAAAACTCCCAAAGTAACCATTGCCAATTGTTTGAAAAATGTTCCTGAACTTAAGACTGCCCGGAATTCGTCCGATATAAATCTTTCAAATACATTACGCTATGCTGAAATGCTGGAAGGAACTGTTCGTCAAACCGGCGTTCATGCCTGCGGTGTAATAATCGGGGCCGACGATTTGACGAATTTAGTGCCACTCAGCACGGCCATCGACAAAGAAACCAACGAAGAAATGTTGGTGACTCAGTACGAAGGTTCGGTGATTGAAGAAATCGGGTTGATAAAAATGGACTTTTTAGGACTAAAAACCCTTTCCATTATCAAAGAAGCACTTTCAAATATCAAAAAATCAAAAGGAATTGATCTGGACATTGACACCATTCCTATTGATGATAAAAAAACATACGAACTTTTCAGTAAAGGACTTACCGTTGGAACTTTTCAGTTTGAGTCGGCCGGAATGCAAAAGCATTTAATCAATCTGAAACCAACTCAGTTTGAAGATTTAATTGCCATGAATGCCTTGTACCGTCCGGGACCAATGCAATATATTCCGCAGTTTATCAACAGGAAACACGGTCGTGAGAAAATTGAATATGCATTTCCTGAAATGGAAAAGCGTTTGCATGATACTTACGGCATTACAGTTTATCAGGAACAGGTCATGCTTCTGAGTCGTGATCTGGCAGGTTTTACCCGTGGTCAGTCCGACGAATTGCGTAAAGCAATGGGAAAGAAGTTGGTTGACAAAATGCAGGCTCTGAAAGTAAAATTCATGGAAGGTTGCGAAAAAAATGGCTTCGGACCGAAAGAAAAACTGGAACAAATCTGGAGCGACTGGGCCGAATTTGCCAAATATGCCTTCAATAAATCGCATGCTACCTGTTATTCGTGGATTGCGTACCAGACCGCTTATCTAAAAGCGCATTATCCGGCAGAATTTATGGCTGCCAACTTAACGCGCAACAAAGACGACATTACTGAGGTTGGTAAATTCATGGACGAGTGCAAAAATCTCGGCATGAGCGTTATGGGACCCGATGTAAATGAAAGTGATTTGACATTTACTGTAAATAATGAAGGAAATATTCGTTTTGGTTTAGGTGGTGTGAAAGGTGTGGGCGAAGGTGCTGTGGAAGCCATTGTAAACGAACGCAAAGCGAATGGAAAATACAAAAGTATGTTCGATCTGATTGAACGTGTCAACCTGACTTCGTGCAACAAACGAGCCATGGAAAGTCTGGCCTTATCGGGTGCATTTGATAGTTTTCCGGATGTTCGTCGCGAACAGCTTTTTATTGAAAACAGCAAGGGCGAGCAGGTGCTGGAAACCATCTTGCGTTATGGAAATAAATTCCAGACTGACATGGCTATGATCAAAAATTCTCTTTTCGGAGGGATTGACACGGTGGAGATTTCAAAACCTGAAATTCCATACGCGCCGGAATGGTCGCCATTGGAACGATTGAATAAAGAGCGTGATTTAATTGGAATGTATCTTTCTGCTCACCCGCTTGACGAATTTGAGTTTGAAATAAATCATATATGTAATACCACAACCGTTGATTTGAAGGATTTTTCGTCGCTACAAGGAAAGCCACTGAAAATAGGAGGAATGGTCACTAATTTCCGTAACGGAACTTCGAAAGCCGGAAATCCGTACGGAATTTTCACACTCGAGGATTATGCAGGAGCATTCGAATTCGCCTTGTTTGGTAAAAACTACGTCGAGTTTGGCAAATACATGATTAAAGATTTATACCTGTTTATTACAGCTGTTGTTCAGGAAAAAGGAGCCGATTATAAATATAATAAGCCTTCTGATTCAAACGCGCCCAAAGAACTGGAACTGAAAATACAAAGAATTGAAGTTTTCTCGGATGTCAAAGATAAATTAATCAGCACATTGACGCTTACGATTCGATTACAGCAACTGACAGCTGATTTCGCATACGAATTGAACGATTTGGTTATGAAAAACAAAGGGAATGTAAACCTCTATATTCATTTGGTTGATGAGGAGTCACCAGGCAGAATAAAATTATTTTCGCGCCAGCATCGAATTCAGATTAACAAAAAAGTATATCAGAGTTTAAAACATGCTCAGGCAGAAGAAATTTTAGAATTTCAGGTAAGCTAGTTTTTAATCTACGTATTACCTATAGATTTTTTGAATACATGTATCAATGTCGTTTAGTTAGTGTATTTCTTTGTGATACTTTGTGACTTAGAGTCTTTGTGGCAAAAAAAATAACAGCCACTAAGTCACAAAAGCACTAAGGTTCACAAAGATTCCATTCAATGAAGATC